>NZ_JAUSVX010000015.1 GCF_030814995.1 Labrys wisconsinensis
CCCGCCTCTCCTCCTTCTCCACTCTTTCACTGCCCCCCCCCGCCCCCCCCCCCCCCCCCCCCCCCCCCCCCCCCCCCCCCCCCCCCCGAAACTCTGCTGAGCGCCGGTTGCGATCGTCCCGTTCCCGCTATAAGTCCGCCCGGTTCCGATGCCTTCATCCGCCCGTGCGGGCGGCCGAGGCTGGCGGACGCACGAGACCAGGACCGCGAGAACCATGCCCGACAGCCAAGAGCCCACCCTGGTGAGCCGCATCGACGGCCTGCTGGAAGCGGCGTTCCGCGCCTGCGGCCTGCCCACCGAGACGGCGCGCGCCGTGCCGGGCACCCGTCCGGAGCTGGCGGACCTGCAGTGTAACGGCGCGCTGCCGCTCGCCAAGAGCCTCGGCCGGCCGCCGCGCGAGATCGCCGCCGAGGTCGCGGCCAGGCTGAAGGAGAGCGACGCTTTCGCGTCCGTGGAGGTGGCCGGGCCCGGCTTCATCAACCTGCGCCTTTCCGCCGGCCTGCTGGCGCAGAGCGCCGAGGCCCAGCTCGCGGCCGAGGGCGCCGGCATCGTGCACCAGACGCCGCAGCGGATTCTGCTCGATTTCGGCGGCCCGAACGTCGCCAAGCCGCTGCATGTCGGCCATCTCCGCTCGCTGGTGATCGGCGAGAGCCTGCGCCGCATCCTGTCGGCGCAGGGCCACCACGCCCTCTCCGACGTGCATCTCGGCGACTGGGGCCTGCAGATGGGCATGCTGATCTCCGAGATCCGCCGGCGCTGGCCGGACCTGCCCTGCTTCGTGCCGGACGACGTGCCGCCCGGTCCCAGCCTGCCCGAGGGCTCGCTGCCGCTCGACATGGACGACCTGCAGCGCCTCTATCCCGAGGCCGCCGCCGCCTGCAAGGTCGATCCCGAGCGCATGGCCGAGGCGCGCGAGGCGACCGCGGCGCTCCAGGCCGGCCATCGCGGCTACACCCTGCTGTGGCGGGCGCTGCGGACCATCTCGCTCGACGCGCAGCGGCGGGACTTCGACACGCTGGAGGCGCATTTCGACCTGCTGCTCGGCGAGAGCGACGTCCAGCCGCTGATCCCCGGCATGATCGCCGATCTCACCGCGCGCGGCATCGCAGTGGAGAGCGAGGGCGCGCTGGTGATCGAGGTGGCGCGGAACAGCGATGCCAAGCCGATGCCCCCGCTCCTGCTCGCCAAGTCCGACGGCGCCGCCCTCTATGCCACCACCGACCTAGCCACCATCCTCGACCGGATGCGGCGCGACGCGCCGGAGCGTATCGTCTACGTCGTCGACCAGCGCCAGGCCCTGCATTTCGAGCAGGTGTTCCGCGCCGCGCACCG
Source organism: Labrys wisconsinensis (assembly GCF_030814995.1). Lineage (GTDB taxonomy): Bacteria > Pseudomonadota > Alphaproteobacteria > Rhizobiales > Labraceae > Labrys > Labrys wisconsinensis. Next base: position 1,333 of record NZ_JAUSVX010000015.1, read on the forward strand.
GGCCGGCTTTGCCGACGGCGTCGATCTCGTCCATGCCGGCTTCGGCACGGTCAACGGCCCGGACGGCAAGCCCTACAAGACGCGGGAAGGCGGCGTCGCCCAGCTCGCCGACCTTCTGAGCGATGCCATCGAGAAGGCACGCGAGCAGGTGGAGGCGCGCGAGCGCGGCGACGGCGAGCAGGCCTCCGACCCGATCGCGGCCGAGGATCGCGAGACGCTGGCCCGGCTCGTCGGCCTCGCGGCGGTGAAGTTCGCCGACCTCTCGACCTACCGCACCTCCGGCTACGTCTTCGACCCCGACCGCATGGTCTCGTTCCTGGGCCGGACCGGACCTTACGTGCAATATGCCTGCGTGCGCATCGGCTCGATCCTGCGCAACGCCGAGGCTCAGGGCTACGCCGCCGGCGCCATCGCGGTGGATGCGCCGGCCGAACGGGCCCTGGTGCTCGAATGCGCCCGCTTCCCCGAGGTGGTCGCCTCGGCCGCCGCCAATCTCGCGCCGAACGAGGTTGCCGATTACGTCTTCGGCCTGGCGCAGAGCTTCAGCCGCTTCTACACGGATTGCCCGGTCCTGCAGGCGGAGAGCGATGCGGTTCGCGCGTCGCGGCTGGCTCTGTCGGTTCTCGCTCGCCGCGTGCTGGCCAAGGGCCTGGATCTGCTCGGCATCGCCGTGCCCGACCGGATGTAGATCGGGCAAGCCGGACGGGGCACGTTGGGCATAAGCATCGCCTTCCGGGAACAATCCGCATGACCTCCCGTTGATCTGAAGAGCTCTGCGCATGAGATGTCGGAGCAATTCAGACAGATGAGGAGAAGCGACATGAGGAACATGTTGCCGAAATGCGCGATCATCTTGGCGTTGCTCGCACCGGTCGGCGCCGGCGCCCAGGGCGTGGTCGGCGGCGCGGCGAACGGCGCCGAGCGGGGCAACGATGCCGCCGGGCCGATCGGCGGGGTGGTGGGCGGTGCGGTCGGCGCAGTGACCGGTGCCGTCAACGGCCTGCTCGGCATCGACGAGCGGCCGCGCTTCCGCGAATACGTCGTCCGCGAGCACCGGCCCTCCTACCGCATGACCGAGGCCGTCGAGGTCGGCGCCGTGCTGCCGGCGGACGGTGTCACCTATTACGAGGTGCCGCGCGAGTATGGCGTGACGCGATATCGCTACACCGTCGTGAACGACGAGCCGGTGCTGGTCGATCCCGGCACGCACCGCATCGTCCAGGTCGTCGAATGATCGACGGGGATGCCGCGATCGCCGGCGTCCGAAATCCTGGCCGTCCCGGGGCATTCTCCGGGGCGGCTTTCGCACGGCGACGCTTTCAGCGGCGGGAGCGCGGCGCGAAGCGCAGGATGGTCCAGCCGAGCAGCGCCGAGGCGATCGAGCCCATCACCGCGCCGATCTGTGCCTGGCCCACCAGCTCCGGCATCGGCTCCAGCGCCAGCGACCCGGCGAACAGGCTCATGGTGAAGCCGATCCCGCAGAGCGCCGCCACCCCGTAGAGCTGCAGCCAGGTGGCGCCGGCCGGCCGGTCGGCGGCGCTGGTGCTGACGGCGAGCCAGACGCTGGCGAAGATGCCGAGCTGGTTGCCTGCGAAGAGGCCGAGGGCCGTGCCCACGACCACGGGGTTCAGCAGCGACGCGACGTCGACATGCGAGAACGAGATGCCGGCCTTGGTGAAGGCGAAGACCGGCAGGATCGCGAACGCCACCACCGGGCGCAGCCCGCGCTCGAGCCGGTGCAACGTCGCGCCGCCGGCCGCTCCGTCGAGGGGAACGAGCATCGCCACCAGGAGGCCGGCGACGCTCGGGTGGATGCCCGCCAGCAACAGGAAGCCCCAGAGCACGGTGCCGAGCGTGAGATAGACGACGAGGCTGCGCTGGCCGAGCCGGTTGGCTGCGCCGAGCAGGATGAGGGCGAACAGCGCGCCCGCCAAGGCTGCCGGATGGAGATGGGGCGTGTAGAACAGGGCCAGGATCGTCGCCGCGCCGAGATAATCGAGCAGGGTGACGGCTGCCAGGAACGTCCGCAGCGCCGCCGGCACGCGCGTGCCGAGCAGCGCAAGCACCGCCAGGGCGAAGGCGATGTCGGTGGCCGATGGGACGGGCCAGCCGCGGAGCGGTCCGTTTTCGGCGAGGTTCACCGCCAGGTAGATCAGCGCCGGAACCACGAGGCCGCCCAGCGCGGCCATGATCGCCAGGGCGCGGGCGGAGGCGGAGGCAAGCTGCCCCTCGATCAATTCGCGCTTCAGCCCGAGGCCGACCAGCAGGAAGAACAGCGACATCGGACCGTTGCTGATCCAGCAATGCAGCTTTCGGCCGAGGACGGGATGCTCGACGAAGGCAAAGTACATCCCGGACGCCGGCGAGTTGGCGAGCATGAGCGCCAGCAACGCGCTCGCCAGCAGGGCGAGGCTCGCGCGTGCCTCCAGCGCGAGCAGGGATCGGTCGACGGGCGGCGTGACGGACGCCCAGGCCGCGCCCTGCCGCAAGTCCTGCAGCACTTCGCGCCCGAGGATCGCGCGGTCCGGCCGGAAGGTGAAGTTCTGCGTGTCGAGGAATTGTTCGAGCTCGTCGGGATCCTGCTTCCGCAGCCAGTCCCGCAACTGCCGGTCATCGGCCCAGTTGAAGAACGGCCCGAAGAATTTCCGGGCGATCTGCTTCCTCGTGCTCATGTCTCCGAAAGGATCCAGCATCATGCCCAGCGCCGGATTCATCATAGGCGAGGAGGCGGGCTGCGAAAATTGCCGGAACGGCGCGCGGACTCAAATTTCGGCGATGATGCTTCGGCGACACGGAGGGGCCGCGGCGGTCGCGCCCGGCATCGGCGCGGCGGTCCGGTGGCGAGCCCGCCTCCTCAAGGCTGCGCCGGAGGCGCCGGCACGAGCACGATCTGGCCGGCGTCCGCCAAATGCAGGACGAGCACGCTCTCGATCGCATCATGGCGGCTCTCCCACAAGTCGTGCCCCCGATACACGGCCGTGGTTGCGAGGCTGTCTCGAGCCGTGCAACCGAGGCCCCGCCGGGGGCGGGCTTCCCCGAGGCCTGCGACCGGCCCTACCATTGTCGCTGCGATCCAGAGGCGGAGCCGATTCCGTGAAGGCGTTCTTCCATCCCGACCAGCACCGGCACGATCCCCGGCAGTTCATGCGCCTCGGCGTGATCAGCGACCCCAAGGACCTGCCGGTCCGCACCGAGCTGCTGCTGGCGGCGCTCCAACGCCATGGCGCCGCTCCGGACCTGCCGCCGGATTGCGGGACGGAGCCGATCCTGGCCGTGCACGAGGAGGCCTATCTCGCCTTCCTCGGCAGCGCCCATGCGCGCTGGCGGGCGCTGCCGGGCGCCGGGCCGGAGGTGCTGCCCAACCTTTCACCCTACTGGAGCGGACGGCCGGACCGGGATGGACGGCCGCCGTGCCGGGCGGCCTCGGTCGTCGGCCAGGCCGGCTACTACCTCGGCGACCTGGCGGTGCCGATCGGCGAGCACACCGCGACCTCGGCGCTGGCCTCGGCCCGCACCGCCGTGGCCGCCGCCGACGCCGTCAACACCGGGGAGCGCCTCGCCTATGCGCTGTGCCGGCCCTCCGGCCACCATGCCCGGGCCGACCGGGCCTCGGGCTTCTGCTACCTCAACAATGCCGCGATCGCCGCCGAGCGCCTGCGGCGGCGCTTCGGCCGCGTCGCCGTGCTCGACGTCGACACCCATCACGGCGACGGCACGCAGGAGATCTTCTACCGCCGCGCCGACGTGCTGACGCTGTCGCTGCACGGCGATCCCACGAACTACTATCCCTTCCACACCGGCTACGCCGACGAGACCGGCAGCGGCGAGGGCCGCGGCTGCAACCGCAATATCCCGCTGCCGCCCGGCACGCAGGACGCAGCCTTCCTCGCGGCTCTCGACGAACTGGCCGGGACGGTGGGGGCCTTCGGCGCCGAGGCCCTCGTCCTCGCCCTCGGCTATGACGGCCACCGGGAGGACCCGCTCGCCACCCTGGCGCTGTCCACCGCCGCGTTCCGGGCCATCGGGGCGCGGATCCACGCCATGGCCCTGCCCACAGCGGTCGTCCAGGAAGGGGGCTACGGCCTCGACGTCATCGGCGACTGCCTGGCCGAGTTCCTGGCCGGCGCCGATCCGGCGGGCTGAGGGGCAGGTCGCGGTGCCGTGTCGGGCTGCGGCCGCGCCGTTGCACGATCCCCGGGCCGTGCCCATATGGTGCAAGGACCGAAGGGTGGATCGCATGCGCACGTTGAGCTGTGCCCTTTTCGCCGCCGTCCTGGCCACACCCGCCATGGCGGCCGACGTGCCGCAGGCCGTCGAGCCGCTCGCGCCCGTGCCGGTCACGCTGCCGTTCAGCTGGACGGGCTTCTATGTCGGCGTCAACGCCGGCGCGGCCATCGACGGGTCCGACGTGAGCAACCGTCTCGGCGGCTCGTTCCTGACCAGCCCCGACGCAGCCGCCTACCAGCGGCAATATCCCGGCTCGCTCGGCTCGGGCAGCACCGGCTTCACCGGCGGCGGCCTGCTCGGCTACAACTGGCAGTTCTCGAATTTCGTCCTCGGCGGCGAGGCCGACATCAACTATGCCGGAATCGATTCGTCCTCATCGCGTGCCTTTGCGCTGACCGCCCCGTTCGTCGGCAACGAGAGCCAGCGCTACGGCCTGCGGTCCGACTGGTTCGGCACGGTGCGCGCCCGCGCCGGCTTCGCCTGGGACAGCCTGCTGATCTACGGCACGGGAGGCCTCGCCTATGGCGACGTGCGCGCCTCCGCGCGCCAGACCGAGACGCAAGGCGGCGTCACCACCTTCGACTGGTCGGGCGCGAGCTCGGACACCAAGGTCGGCTGGACCGCGGGCGCCGGCATCGAATACGCCCTCGACGACAACTGGATCATCGGCGCCGAATATCTGCATGTCGACCTCGGCAGGTCGCGCTTCGCCATGCCCGACGCCGGCGGCAGCGCCTTCACCATGACCGGCCGCGCCGACGCCAAGTTCGACGTCGTTCGCGCCACGGTGAAATACAAGTTCTGATCTCGCGGCGTCATGAGCGCGCGCGCAGCCCGTCGAGGGCGACGGCCGCCAGCCTCTCCGCTTGCGGCGCGCCGATGTCCTCGTCCAGCAGCAGCCGATACCAGACGGCGCCGAACACCAGCAGGACCGCGGCCTCGACATCGGCTCCGGCCGGCAGATCGCCGCGAGCGATGCCGGCGCGCAGCAGGCGGCGCAGCGCCTCACGCCGCGGCTCGACGAAGCGCGTGCGGAACAGGCCGCGGAACGCCGCATCGTGCTGCGCGCTCGCCATCAGGCCGCGGACGCCGGCGCCCGAGATCGCCAGCGCCGCGAAGGTGCGGGCGATGAAGCCGGCCAGCGCCGGGCCGATCGGCCCCTCGTCGCGGCTGGCCTCGTCCACGTCGGCGACGGCGTGGGCCAGGAAGGCATCGAGCACCAGCTCGGCCTTGCTGGGCCAGCGGCGGTAGAGTGTCTGCTTTCCCGCGCCGGCCGCCTCGGCGATCATGCGCGTGGTGACGGCCTCATAGCCGTGCTCCACCACCAGCCGGCGGGCGGCGGCCAGCAGGGCCGGGCCGACATCCTCGTCGCGCGGGCGGCCCGGCAGGCGGGCCGCGGAAGAATCCCCAGTCATGGCCGGGACCATAGCAGCTATTTACGGAACCAAAAGTCTCGAATATATAGGGAACCTGTGGTCCATAAATGATGGAGCGAGCATGAGCACGATCGCAAGCCGGGCCTGGCGCCTGAGCGGGCCGGGCGGAAGCCTGGCCTTCGAGCCGGTGGCGGTGCCGGAACCGCGGCCCGGCACGGTGCGCCTGCGCATGGAAGCGGTGCCGCTCCTGAGCTATCTCGGCGCCTATGTCGCGGGCGGATTGCCCTACTGGTATCCGCCGGGTCCGTTCACCCCTGGCACCAACGGCATCGGCATCGTCGAGGCGATCGGCGCCGACGTGCATCATCTCACCCCCGGCCGGCGCGTCGCGGTCAGCCCCCATCTCGTCGCCGACGAGCTCACCGACGAGCCGGCCCAGATCCTGGTCGGGCTGACCGGCATCAGCCCTGATTCCGGCCCGATGCTCGCCGACTGGCGCCACGGCACGCTGGCCGAGCGCGTGCTGATGCCGGTCTCGGTGCTGGCGCCGCTCGATGGCCTCGACCACCTGCCGTCCGAGCGCCTGGCCGCCCTCGGCAAGTTCGTGGTGCCTCTCGGCGGCCTGCTGCGCGGCCGGCTGGCTCCGGGCGAGGTGCTGGTGGTGAACGGCGCCTCGGGTTATTTCGGCTCGGCCGCCGTGCTGCTCGGCCTGGCTCTCGGCGCCGAGCGCGTGGTCGCGGCTGGGCGCTCGCCCGGTCCGCTCGAGGATCTCGCCCGCGTCGCCGGGCCGCGCGTCATGCCGGTGGCGCTGACCGGCGACGTCGAGGCCGACACCCGTGCCCTGCGCGAGGCGGCAGGCGGCCGGGGTGCGCACCTCGCCTTCGACCAGGTCGGCCAGGCCGCCGACGCCAACGCCACGCTGGCGGCGCTGCGCGCGCTCCGGCGCGGCGGCCGGCTGGTGCTGATGGGCAGCATGACGGCGCCGCTGCCGCTGAGCTATGGCGAGGTGATGCTCAACAATTGGGAGGTGATCGGCAATTTCATGTATGGCCGCGACGCCTATGGCAAGGCGGTGGCGCTGCTGCGCGCCGGCCTGCTCGGGCTCGAGGCGGTGCGCATCACCGGCTTCGCGCTGGAGGACCTGCCGGCGGCGATGCGCCACGCCGCCGCGATGCGGGGGCTCGACTGCACGGTGGTGCGGATTGCCGGCTGAGCGGATGGTTCAGGAGATCGCCTTCAGGGCGCCGCGGCTGCCGGCGCGCAGGGCACTGGCATCGCCGCGCACCTGGTCGCGTCCGCCGCGCTTGGCGGCATAGAGCGCCTCGTCGGCCCGGCCGAGGAGCTCGTCGGCGGTGCGGATGTCCTGCCCGGCCGTATGGGTCGCCACGCCCACGCTGATGGTCACCACGCCGCCGGCGCCGCCGCTGTGCGGCAGGTTGAGGCTCTTCACCGCCCGCCGCAAGCTTTCGGCGACGTGCAGCGCGCCGCCGAGCGGCGTGTCCGGCAGGATGGCCGCCAACTCCTCGCCGCCATAGCGGGCGCCGAGATCGGCCGGCCGTCGCAGGGTCGCCTGGAGGGTCCGGGCGATGGTGCGCAGGCACTCGTCGCCGGCCTGGTGTCCATAGGTGTCGTTGTAGGCCTTGAAGCGGTCGACATCGGCCAGCAGGATGCTGAGCGGCGCAGCATCCCGGCCGCCGCGGGCGAAGGCCTTCTGCAGCGCCTCGTCGAAGGCGCGCCGGTTGGTGAGGCCGGTGAGGCCGTCCGTGGCCGCCAGCCGGGCGAGCTTCTGGTTGGCCAGGGCCAACGCCTCCTCCGACTGCTTGCGCTCGGTGATGTCGGAGAACAGGATCAGCGTCCCGCCGTCGCTCATGTGGCGCGACCGGGCCTCCACCCAGCGCCCGTCGGCCAGGCCGATCAGGCGCTCGCCGGTGCCGAGGATCGCCCGGCAGCGCTGCTCCACCCAGCCGCCCAGGTCGGACGTGGCCGGAGCGGCCTGCTCGCCGCGCTCCACCGTCGCGCGCAGGATGTCGGCGAGGCGCCCGCCGGGGTGGCGCAGGTCGGCGGTGAGCGGGAAGAGGCGCTGGTACTGCGGGTTGCAGAGTTGAATCATGCCCTCGGCGTCGAACAGCACCAGCCCGTCCGCCATGTGCTCCAGCGCGTCCTCGAGGCGCTTGCGCGTGGTTCTCAGGTCCTCCTCGAGGCGTCGCTTGGCGGTGATGTCGCGGTTGTGGGTGATGAGGCCGATCAGCCGGCCTCGATCGTCGCGGATCGGCGCCTTGAGGGTGGAGAGCCAGATCGTGCTGCCGTCCTCGAAGGAGACGTGCTGCTCGATGGTATGCGCCTCGCCGCGGGCGATCACGTCATCCTCGTCGGCCTTGAAGCGGGAGGCGGCATCCGGCGGGAAGAAGTCGAAATCGCTGCGGCCGATCAGAGCCCCGGCCGAAGCGGCCCGCATCAACGTCGCCGTGGCCTGGTTGGCGACGATGAAGCGCCCGTCCAGCCCCTTGGCGTTGAGGCAGTCGGGCAGCGTCTCGGTCACGGCGCGGTAGACCGCATTGGCCTGGAGCAGGGCGCGCTGGCGCTCGTCGTGATGCAGGGCCAGGCCGACCAGCAGCGTCGCCATGAGCACGACCATCGTGGTCGGCAGCGACGTCTGCGGCATCAGTCCGATCCAGGTCCAGTCCGGGACGGCAAGCAGGCTCACCTTGCCGATGACGGCCGTGGCCAGGGCGAGCAGCAGGATGTCGGTCCGGCGCACGGGGCGGCCCGCCACCAGGGCGTGCGCGGCGATGCCGAGCGCCATGGCCAGGGCGATGTGCAGGCTGCCGCCCCAGACATAGATGCCGCCGATCGACAGGCGATAGGCGAGGCAGACGGCGCCGGCGACCAGGCCCGTGAAGGGCCCGCCGAACAGGCCGGCATTGACGATCAGCGCCGCGCGCAGGTCGAAGCTCAGCCCGCCCGGCAGGGCCACCGGCAGCAGCATGGTCAGGATCGCGCCCAGGCCCATCACGATGCCGAAGCCGAGCGGCCGGCCGAGCGGCGCGGAGAAGGGCAGGAGGCTGCGGGTGTTGGTCCAGGCGCTCACCACCGCCACGACGATCGCCAGATTGGCGAGCAGCCCTTGCCAGAACCCGGGCATGGCACCTCCCGCATTGCCCAGCCGGCGCCGTGCGGGCTGGGTCGATCGCGCCCGTGGAGCGATCCGATCGCGGACGTCTTAGCCGATCTTCCTGAGCAGCCTGTTAACGGCGATCGGAGGAGTGGAGACAATCGACCGAAAAGCCCTTTTGGATGAGCCTGTTGTGACGGAGACCGCGCTCGCGGGGCCGCGCTCCTCACGCCGGCGGCGCGGATCCCTCCGCCGCGGCCCGGATGTCACGCCACAGCGCCTCGACATGGCGCCGTTCGGTCGCCAGGGCTCCGATCGAGACACGCGCCATCCAGCGCCCGTCCAGCACGGCCGGCGTGAGATAGGCCGCGCCCGACCGGTTGAGCCGCTCGACCCAGCCGAGGGTGTGGCGGTCGAGCGCCTCGCCGTCCAGGGCTTGCGGCCGGTGGCGGATGCACACGGTCTGCAGCGGCGCCGGCGCCACCACGGCCCAGTCCGGCATCCCGCGCACCGCATCCGCGAGCCAGGCGGCATTGTCGAGGTCGCGGCGCAGGCGCGCCCTCAGCCCTTCCAGCCCCTGCTCGCGCAGCACGAACCACAGCTTCAGGGCGCGGAAACGCCGGCCGAGCGGGATGCCCCAGTCGCGCAGCGTCCGCACCTGGCCGTCGACCGCCGTCTGCAGGAAGCTCGGATTGGTCGACATCACCCGCATCAGGTGCTGCGGGTCGCGCACATAGTAGAGCGAGCAGTCGAAGGGCACGCCGAGCCATTTGTGCGGGTTGAGCACGATGGAATCGGCCCCCTCGATGCCGCGCCACATCCAGCGGCACTCCGGCAGGATCATGGCGCTGCCGGCCATGGCGGCGTCGACATGCAGCCAGACGCCGAAGCGGCGTGCCACCTCGGCGATCGGCTCGATCGGATCGATGGCCGTGGTCGCGGTGGTGCCCGTGGTGGCGACGATGGCGCAGGGATGCAGGCCGGCTGCGAGGTCGGCCGCGATCATCTCGGCGAGCGCCTCCGGCCGCATGGCGTAGCCGGCGTCGAACGGCACCAGGCGCAGCGTGTCGCGGCCGATGCCGGCCATCAGCGCGCCCTTGTCGACGGAGCTGTGGCTGTGGGCGCTGACATAGACGGCGAGCGGCCGCTCCTCGCCCTGCAGGCCGCCATGCGCCAGGGCATAGTCCGTCGCCCGCTCGCGGGCCGAGATCAGCGCCACCAGCGTGCTGGTGGAGGCGGTGTCCTGGATGACGCCGGTCCAGGCCGGGGAGAGCCCGATCGCCTGGCGCATCCAGTCGACCGTGACGTCCTCGATCTCGGTCAGCGCCGGCGAGGCCTGCCAGGACAGGCCGACGACACCGAGCCCGGTGCTGAGGAAATCGGCGAGCACGCCGGACAGCTCGCCGTTGCCCGGGAAGTAGCCGTAGAATCTCGGATGCTGCCAGTGGGAAAGGCCGGGCAGCACCACCGCATCGAGGTCGCGGAGGATGTCGGAGAAGGGCTCCGACGCCTCGGGTGGGGCGGCGGGCAGCCGGTCGCGGACCGCGCCGGGCCGCAGGCCCGACATCACCGGGAGGCCTTCCATGCCGGCCCGGTAGTCGGCGAGCCATTCCACCAGCCAGTGGCCGTAGCGCCGGAACTCCTCGGGTGTCATCGCCGTCGCCTCCGCCGGAGCCGCGACTATGGGGCGCCGCTCCGTCCACCGCAACGCCGGACGCGGCGTCAGGCCAGGACGGCGAGGCCCAGCGCCTCGCGCACAACCTCGAGCGTGGCCTGCGTCCGCTCGCGGGCGAGGCGCGTGCCCCGGCGCAGCACGTCCATGACATGGCCGGGATCGCCGGCAAGGTGCCGGCGCCGCTCGCGGATCGGAGCGAGCAGGGCCTGCAGCACCTCTTCCAGCCGCCGTTTCACCGCCATGTCGCCGAGGCCGCCCCGGCGATAGCGCGCCTTGAGCTCGGCGACCGTGGCGGCGTCCTCATCGAAGGCGTCGAGATAGGTGAAGACGACATTGCCGTCCACCTCACCCGGATCGGCCGCCCGGACATGGCCGGGATCGGTGTACATCCGCCGCACCGCGTCGCGGATCTCGTCGGGCGAGGCCGAGAGCGGGACGGCATTGCCCTGCGACTTGCTCATCTTGGCCCGGCCGTCGACGCCGGGCAGGCGGCCGACGGCGGGGATCAGCGCTCGGGCTTCCGGCAGGATATCGCGTCCGGCCTGCTGGTTGAGGCGGCGGACGAGCTCGTTGGTCTGCTCGATCAGCGGCGCCTGGTCCTCGCCGACCGGCACCACGGTCGCCCGGAAGCCGGTGATGTCGGCCGCCTGGGAGACGGGATAGCACAGGAAGCCGGCGGGGATGTCGCGCCCGAAGCCGCGCGCCTGGATCTCCTGGCGGATGGTCGGGTTGCGCTCGAGCCGGGCGACGGTGACGAAGTTGAGGTAGAGCAAGGTCAGCTCCGCCAGGGCGGGCAGGGCGGATTGCACGCAGATCGTGCTCTGCGCCGGGTCGATGCCGACGGCGAGGTAGTCGAGGGCAACCTCCAGCACGTTGCGGCCGACCTTGCCGGGATCGCGCGCATTGTCGGTCAGGGCCTGCGTGTCGGCCAGCAGCAGGAACTGCCGGTGGCTGTGCTGCAGGGCGAGGCGGTTGCGCAGCGACCCGGCATAGTGGCCGAGATGCAGCGGGCCGGTGGTGCGGTCGCCGGTCAGGACGACCGGGCGGGTGTCGGCGGACATGGACGATCTCCAGGGGTGGAGCCGCCGCGCCGGAAGGAATGTCGGACCATGAGACCGCGCCTGCCGAACCACGGCGGCGACGGTCGAGACATGACGACGTGCCGCTCCTTAAGGGGAGCGCCGCCAGATGGATCGGGGGAGGCGTGCAGCGTCGGTCATGACCGAGCCATGCCACGGAGCGGCCGGGCTCGCAAGGCCCGAGGAGCGGAGGCGAGGGCCGCGCCGGGGTTCACAGCTGCGGCGCCGTCTCCTATGAACCTTCCCGACCAAGAGAGGGACAGATGGATTTCGACGGCATCACCCAGGCGACGCTGGCCTTCGTGCGGACCCACGAGGCCTGGGGCCTTCCCATCGTGTTCGCGCTCGCCTTCGGGGAATCGCTGGCCTTCCTGTCGCTGCTGCTGCCGGCGACCGTGATCCTGCTGGCGCTCGGCGTGCTGGTCGGCGAGAGCGGCATCGCCTTCTGGCCGCTCTGGTCGGCGGCGGTGCTCGGCGCCGTGGCCGGCGACTGGCTGTCCTTCTGGATCGGCCTGCGGCTGAAGCACGGCGTCGCACGCTACTGGCCGCTGTCGCGCTATCCCGACCTGATCCCGCGCGGCCATCGTTTCTTCGAGCGTTGGGGCACGCTCGGCGTGTTCTTCGGACGCTTCTTCGGGCCGCTGCGCGCTTCGGTGCCGCTGGTCGCCGGCATCTGCGACATGCCGGCCCTGCGCTTCCAGCTCGCCAACGTCGCCTCGGCGCTCGTCTGGGCCACCGTCATGCTCGCCCCCGGGGCGTTCGGCCTCAAGTGGCTGCGCGAATGGTGAGGCCCCGCGCATATCAACGGCCGGCGGCCGCAGCTATGATGCCGCCCGGCCGGTGACGCGCCGGCCGGGAGGAGCCATGGCGAGCATCGCGCGACTGGAACGTCCGCTCCTGATCCTCATCGCCGTCCTGGTCTGGCCGGCGGCGCTCTACCAGGTGTTCCTGGCGACTGGGATGACCATGGCGGCCGGCCATTCGCTGCTGGACGGCCTGGTCACCGCCTTCAGCTTCTTCACCATCCTCACCAATCTCCTGGTCGGCGTGGTGACGGTCGCGCTGATCCGGCGCGGCCAGGGCGGGACGTTTCTCACCCGCCCGGGCACGCTGGCGGCGGTCGCGGTCTATATCCTCGTCGTCGGCGTGATCTATGCGCTGCTGCTGTCGGGCCTGCACGTCTTCACCGGCCTCGCGCTCGTCGCAGACAGCGTCGTGCACCGGGCCGTGCCGGTCCTGTACGCGCTGTACTGGCTCCTGTTCGCGCGCAAGGGCGCCCTGCGCTGGGCCGATCCGCTGGCCTGGCTGATCTATCCCCTGCTCTACATCGTCCATACCCTGGTGCGCGGTGCGCTGACGGGCCGCTATCCCTATCCCTTCGCCGACGCCGCCCGGCTCGGCTATCCCACGGCCCTGGCCAACGGCGCCGCGATCCTCGCCTTCTTCCTCGGGCTCGGCCTCGTGCTCGTCGCCCTCGACCGCGCGATGGGGCGGATCGCGGCCGGCGCCGGTTCCCGACGAGCCCCTTGAACCGCGCCCTGGCGGCTGTATTCTGGCCGGCAGGCGATGCGAGACGCCACCGGGCCCGCGGAAAGGGTTGAACCCGCTCGCAGAGGAACGTCAGCAAGTCTGCCCCTGTGCAGCCGGATTGCGGGCCGTCGGCGTCGTGCACAAGGAGGCACCGCAATGACCCTTCCCGCATCGCCTGATCTGTCGCACCTGAAGAAGCAGGCCAAGCAGCTCCTGCGCGCCGCCGCGGCCGGCGACGCCGCGGCGCTCGGCCGCTTTGCCGCGGCGCTTCCCGCACGGCCGCCGCTCGCAGCGCTCCGGCTGCACGATGCGCAGTCGGTGCTGGCGCGCGAGCACGGCTTCCGGTCCTGGACCGAGCTCAAGCGCTATGTCGAATGGAAGCGGACCGATCTGGCGGCACGCCTGAAGGCCTGGCTCGCCTGGGTCTATGAGGGCAATGCACGCGAGCGCCGGCTGGCAATCCGGATGCTGGCGGAGGAACCCGATGTCTTCGCCTCCGATCCCTGGCTCGCCTGTGCCGTCGGCGACGAGGCGGCCGTGCGGCGCGCCCTTTCCGACGACGCGGCATGGGTGAACCGCCCGGGCGGCGCGCTCGGCATGCCGCCGCTGGTCGCCGTGACCCATTCCGGCCTGATCCGGGAGGAAGGATTCGCGCCCCGCCTCCTCGCCTGCGCCGGCTTGCTGCTGCGCCACGGCGCCGACGTCGATGCCCGCTGGACCGATCCGAACTGGCCGGATTGGCCGTTCTCCGCGCTCTACGGCGCCGCCGGGCGGACCCATCACGCCGGCATGACCGAGCTGCTCCTGGAGGCCGGCGCGAATCCCGACGACAACGAATCCCTCTACCATTCCGTCGAGGCCAGCGATTCCGCCTGCACGCGGCTCCTCCTGGCCGCCGGCGCTCGCGTCACGGGCACCAATGCCATCGCCCATGTCCTCGACTACGACAAGCTCGAGGACCTGCAGCTGATGCTGCGCCACGGCGGCGACCCCAACGAGCAGCCCTGGCTGCATCACGCCATCCTGCGCGGGCGCTCGCTGGCCCATGTCCAGGCGCTGGTCGAGGCCGGCGCCGATCTTCGGGCCCGGGACGGGGAGGGGATCAGCCTCTACCGCTGGGCGCAGGCCCGTGGCCGCCTCGACGTGGTCGGGATGCTGCGCGCCGCCGGCATCGAAGAGCCGCTGACGCAGGAGGAGGAGTTCGTCGCCGCCTGCACGCGGGGCGACGACGCGGCCGCCCGCGCCATCCTGGAGCGCCTGCCGGACATCGTCGCGCGGCTGAGCCCGGGCCAGCTGCAAATCATGCCGGAACTCGCCGGCCTCGGCGCGCACGCCGCCGTCCGCACCATGCTGGCGCTCGGCTGGCCGCGCGAGGTCAAGGCTGGGTGGGACGCCACGGCGTTGAACCTGGCGGTGTTCCAGGGCGATGCGGCGATGGCGCGCCTGCTGCTGGCCGCCGGCGCCGACTGGCGCACCCTGCACGGCTATGGCGACACCGTGCTCGGCACCCTGTCCTTTGCCTCGCAGGCCGACGGTGTCGGCGAGCCGGCGCCGCGCGACTATCCCGGCTGCGCCCGTGCGCTCGTCGAGCACGGCGTGCCGCTCGCCGAACTGCGGCGCTACCGCTTCTCCCCCGAGGTGGCGGACTACCTCGAAGCGCTGCCCGAGCCGGCTGACCGGCCCTCGTGAGGATTTGCCGATAGGCGCGCTCAGGCGTGGGACAGGATGTTGACCAGCTTGCCGAAGGGGTCGCGCACGTAGAAGCGGCGCACGCCCCAGGGCTCGTCCGCCGGTCCGTACTCGATGGCGAAGCCGGCCTCGCGCATGCGGGCGAGCGCGACGTCGACGTCGTCGACCTCGATGGAGAGGTCGGGCGTCGGCGTGCCGGAGCCGCCCTGCTCGGCGACGCTGATCTGCACCGCCATGGTCTCGTCCGAGCCGTAGGTGGCGATCCAGCCGTGGTCCATCAGCAGGTCGAGGCCCAGCACGTCGCCGTAGAAGCGCCGGGCCGCGGCGATGTCGCGCGTGTCGATATTGGCGATGATCCGCCGCACGGTCATGGTGCCGCTCCCGTCTCCACTCCCTGCCTTCCCGGAGGCTGGACAGCCTCTAGACCAGGCGCGCGGCGAAGGCGAGACCGCCGTCGGCGTCAGCGGCCGCAGCGCCGGGAGCCGCGCTCCCGGACGATCGAAGCGAGCAGCTCGGTCGGGTCATGGGACGGCGGCAAGGCGCCGGCCGAGACCACGTCGAGCCGGGTCAGCCCGATGTCCTGCAGCTCGTGGTCGTTCATGGCATGGAGCCGCGTCAGCTGGGCGCGATTGCGCCGCAGCCGGGGCAGGTAGAGCGCCAGATCGGCGATTCCTGCCCAGGCCCTGTGGAGGAACGGCGTGAGCGTCCTGGCGGACTGCCCGGCGCCATGGGACAATGTCGCGGTCATGGGGCATCTCCGGAACGGAGCGCCGGGAGTGGAACCGTCCGGCGCCTCGATGATGCGGGAAGGATAGGCGATCCCCATTGATCGGTCTAACGAATGATTGTAATCTCACCAATACGAAAGGGAGATTGGTGAGATGCTCGACACCGACCAGTTGCGCAGCTTCGTCGCCATCGTCGACACCGGCAGCTTCACCCGCGCCGCCGAGCGGGTGAACAAGACCCAATCCGCCGTCTCCATGCAGATCCGGCGCCTGGAGGACCAGCTCGGCAGCCCGCTCTTCGCCAAGCGCGGCCGGGGCGTGCGCCTGACGGAGAGCGGCGAGCGCCTGGTCGACTATGCCCGCCAGATGCTGCAGGTCGAGGCGGCGGCCTTCGCCAGCATCTCGCGCCGGGCCCTGGCCGGGCGCGTGCGGCTCGGCATTCCCGACGACTATGCCGACACCCTTCTGCCCGACCTGGTCACCCGCTTTTCCAGGCGCCATCCCCTGGTCGAGCTTTCGGTCGTCTGCGAGCACTGCGCAACCCTGGTCGAGCAGATCGCCGGCGGCGACCTCGACGTGGCGATCTATGATGGCGAGAGGGAGATGGAGCTCCTGCGCGAGGAGCCGCTGCGCTGGGTCATCGGCGCCAATTCCCGGGCGCACGAGGTGCGGCCGCTGCCGATGGCGCTGTCGAACCCGACCTGCAGCTGGCGCCGCGCCGCGACCTCGGCCCTCGACGAGGCCGGGATTCCCTGGCGCGCATTGTTGGGCTCGACCAATTCCTCGGCGATCGCACCGGTCGTCCAGGCGGGGCTTGCGGTGACGGTGATGCCGCTGAGCGCCATGCGTCCCGGGCTGAAGGTGTTCGAAGACTTCGAGGGTCTGCCGCAGTTGCCGACGATCCGGATCGGCATGATCGAGAGCCCGCATGCGCGCTCGCCCGAGGCCCGGGCCCTTGCCGAGGAGATCCGCGCCGTCTTCCGCCGCGAGGCGCCGCCAGTGCAGCCGGACCGGGTTTTCGCCGAGATCACCTTCCCGAAGATCGACCCGGCGCGTCGGGCTCGGGGGCGTGCGGCCGCGGCCTGAAGCACGCGCCGCGGCATGGGCGGCAGGGGCCGCTCAGCCGTGGGCTGCCGCCCTCCCGGCGAAGGGCACGCAGGCCAGCGCCACCAGGGTGAGGAGAGCGATCATCGCCCAGGCGTCGTTGACGGCCATCGTCGTCGCCGCCTTCTCCACCAGCGGCTGCAGCATGGCCCGGGTCTGTTCGTCGAACGGTCCGGCCGGGCGCAGGGCGAAGAGATCGAGCGGCACGCCGACGAAGGTGGCGGTGACCGTGTCGCCGGCGGCCAGGCGGTCGAGGATCGCCGCCGCATGCACCGGCGCGCGGCCGTAGATCACCGTGTCGATCAGCGCAAGGCCGATGGCGCCGCCGAGGTTGCGCATCAGGTTGAACAGGCCGCTGGCATCGGGCACGCGCTCCGTGTCGAGGTGCCCGAGCGCCAGCCGCGTCGGCGGCAACAGGCAGAACATCAGCGCGAGGCCGCGCAGGACCTGCGGCCAGAACATGCCGTCATAGTCGGTCTCAGGCGTCTGGACGGCGCTGAGGCCGAGCCCGACGGCGAACAGGGCGAAGCCGGCCGCCGTCAGCAGCCGCGCCTCGACGCGCTGCTCGAGCACCACGGCCACGGGCGCGGTCAGGAACTGCGCGACGCCGGTCACCAGCAGGATCTCGCCGATCTCCAGCGCGTCGTGGCCGCGGACGAAGGCGAGGAACACCGGCATGAGATAGACCGATCCGAACAGGCCGACGCCGAGCACGAAGCTCAGGATGCAGCCGACGGCGAAGCCGCGGTCGGCGAAGCTGCGCAGCTCGACCACCGGATGCTGCGCCCGCAGCGTCCGCTCGACGAAGGCGACCATGCCCGCCAGGCTCAGCGCCAGCAGCCCGACGACGAGGCCGTCGGTCCAGCCGCGCCCCGGCGCCTCCTTGAGGGCGATCTCCAGCGCCGCCAGGGCGATCGCCGCCAGCGTCAGCGAGAGCGCGTCGAGGCGCCGGGCTTCGCCCGGGCGCATCCCGCCTCCCGGCAGCAGCAACCCCGCGAGGAGCGCGCAGAGCAGGCCGGGCGCGAGGTTGATCAGGAACAGCCAATGCCAGGAATAGGTCTGCGTGATCCAGCCGCCGACGACCGGGCCGACGATCGGCGCCAGCACCGCCAGGCCGCTGGCGAGCGTGGTGGCGAGGCCCTGCCGGTGCGCCGGGAACAACAGGAACACCGCCGAGAACACGGCCGGGATCAGCGTGCCGCCGGCAAAGCCCTGCAGAACCCGCCAGGCGATCAGCCCGGCAAAGCCGGTGCTGGCGGCGCAGCCGGCCGAGGCCACGGTGAAGAGCGCGATCGCCACCACGAACAGGCCGCGCATGCCCATCAGCCGGGTGAGGAAGCCGGTCAGCGGAATGGCGATGACCTCGGCGACGAGATAGGCCGTCTGCACCCAGCTCATCCGGTCCGGCGCGATGGCGAGGGCGCCCTGGATGGTCGGCAGCGAGGTCGCGACCACCTGCACGTCGAGGATCGCCATGAACATGCCGATCGCCATCATGGCGAAGCCGAGCCAGGTGGCGGCCGTGACCGGCTTCACGGCATGCGGGCTGGCCCCGTGCGGCATTGCGATCCCGCCTTTGCAAGCGCTCCCCGCGGGTGATGATGGCACGATCCGCCGCCGCGACGACGGAAAACATGGCAGCGTCGGATTGCCGCGCGGGGTGGCCGGGACTACCCTCGGCCGGCCGTCACGAGGGCGAGGTCGGCAATGCCTCGGATGCAGGGCCGGTTCCCTCGCGGGACCATCGCCGTCGGCGTCCTCGCCGCCTTGATCGTCGGGCTGCTCCTGGTCCGGCGCGAGGCGGGCGAATCGTCCGCCGGCGGCCCGTCCTGTCCTCCCGTTGCGGTTGCGCTGGGAGCCGCGGTGCTGCGCGTTCCGGTCACGCCGATGGTGCGTGTCGAGGCGCCCGCCCGTTCCCTCGACCTCGCCGACGCGGACACGGTCGCGGCGCTCTGCACGGCGCCGGCCCCGGCGCCGATCCAGGCCATGCGGATCGAGCTCGACTTCGACCGGCTCGATCAGGACTGGCCCTCGGTGCTGGCCTGGCGAGGCCGGCATTGCGGCGCGCCTGCCGGGCTCGACGCCTTCCTGTGCACGGGTGAAAGCCGACCGCCCGGGACGCCGCGGCAGCTCGCCCGGGCGATGATCGTCGCGGCCGGCAACGGGGCGGCGCTGGACGGGGCGCCGCGCTTCGCCGACGTCCGGTCCGGCGTCGCCGCCGCCGGCGGCCGGTTCGACCGGGCCGGCAACATCCGGGTCGAGCGGCCCGGGCGCGGGTCGGACCCTGCCGCCGAGCCCGCCGTCTTCGTCTGCGACGCCGGCATCTGGCCGGTGGGCAGCGCCCATTATTGCCGCGGCACCATCGGGCTTCCCGACGGCCTCCTCGCCGGATTCGAGTTCCGGGCGCCGCAGCAGGGGATCGAGGACGCCGCCGTCGCCGCCATCGCCCACATGCGCGACCTCCTGGCGGTGATGCGAGCGAATGAGCAGGGGCGTCCTGCCGCCGGCGAGATCCCCGGTCTGGACGATGGAGCCGCTGTCCGCGGCCGGCTTGACAGGCGGGGAATGCCGGTCTAACAGGTCGATCTGTTATAACATAACATTCCCACGGCGCCCCTTCGCGCCGCCCCTCCTGCCCTCGCGCATGACGGAGACCAGCATGCGAACGCTTCTTCTCGCCCTCGCCCTCACCGCGGCCCTGCCGGGCCTGGCCACGGGCGCCCGGGCCGCCGACAGGACGGCGGTCGTCGCCGCCGAGAATTTCTACGGCGAGCTCGCCGAGCAGATCGGCGGCAAGCACGTCGCCGTCACCAGCATCCTCTCGAATCCGGACCAGGACCCGCATCTGTTCGAGTCCAGCACCTCGACCGCCAAGGCGATCGACGGGGCGGCGATCGTGATCTACAACGGCGTCGACTACGATCCGTGGATGGACAAGCTCCTCGCCGCTTCGTCCAAGCCCGACCGGGTCGGCATCGTGGCCGCCGACCTCGTCGGGGCCAAGAGCGGCGACAATCCGCATCTGTGGTACAAGCCGGAGACGTTCCCGGCGGTGGCCAAGGCGCTCGCCGCGGCGCTCGAGCAGAAGGACCCGGCCCATGCCGCCGAGTACAAGGCCAATCTCGCCAAGTTCGAGGCGTCGCTCGCCCCGATCGCCAAGCAGATCGCGGCCGTCAGGCAGCAGCATGCCGACACGGCGGTGACCGCGACCGAGCCGGTGTTCGGCTACATGGCCGAGGCGCTCGGCTTCAAGATGCTGAACTACGAGTTCCAGGTCGCAACGATGAACGACACGGAGCCGAGCCCGTCCCAGGTCGCGGCCTTCGAGCAGAGCCTGAAGGACGGCAGCGCCAAGATCCTGTTCTACAACAGCCAGGTGACGGACGAGACGACCAAGCGGCTTCTGGCCCTGGCCAAGGACAACAAGGTCGCGGTGGTCGGCGTCACCGAGACCGAACCGAAAGGCAAGACGCTGCAGACATGGTTCAAGAGTCAGCTCGAAGAGGTCCAGCAGGCGCTGAGCCCCAAGTCGCAGTGAACGCCGTCGATTTCGACCGGGTCAGCATCACCTATGGGAGACGTCGGATCCTCTCCGACGTCTCCTTTTCGATTCCGCAAGGCAAGTTCGTCGGCGTGCTCGGCCCGAACGGGGCCGGCAAGAGCACGCTGATGCGCGCCGTCCTCGGCCTGGTGCCGCCGACAGGCGGGCGCATCGGCGTGCTGGGCGAGGCGCCGCGGCGGGGCAACCCGGCCATCGGCTACATGCCGCAGTCGCGCCGCGGCGTCGCCCAGCTCGGGCTGAGCGGCTTCGAGCTGGTGCTCGGCGCCTTCGGCGGCACCCGCTGGGGCTGGCCTTTCCCCTCGCGGGCCGAGAAGGCGGCGGTCTGGGCGGCGCTGGAGCGGGTCGGCGCCGCGGGCCTGGCCAAGCGTCCGGTCGGCGAGCTCTCCGGCGGCGAGCGCCAGCGCCTGCTGATCGCCCAGGCCCTGATCGGCGAGCCGAAGCTGCTGCTGCTCGACGAGCCGCTGGTCAGCCTCGATCCCAGCCACCAGCGCGCCATCGTCGAGCTGACGCGCGACATCGCCGCCGAGCTCGGCATCGCCGTGCTGTTCTGCGCCCACGAGATCAACCCGCTGCTGCGCGCCCTCGACATGGTGCTCTATCTCGGCAACGGCCGGGCGGCGGTCGGCACGGTCGATGCGGTGGTCAATCGCCACGTCCTGTCGGATCTCTACCGCACGCCCATCCACGTCGCCCGCGTCAACGGCCGCATCTTCGTCATGGCCGAGGACGGCGAGCTCGAAAGCCACGCGCATGACCACGATGTTTGACTACGAGTTCATGCGCAACGCCTTCATGGCCTGCACCGTCGTCGGCCTGGTCAGCGGCGCCGTCGGCTATTTCCTGGTGCTGCGGGGCGAGGCCTTCGCCGGCCACGCCCTGTCGCATGTCGGCTTTCCCGGCGCCACCGGCGCGGCGCTGCTCGGCCTCTCGCCTCTCGTCGGCCTCACCGCCTTCACCATCGCCGCCGGCATCTGCATCGGCCTGCTCGGCGCCCGCGCCCATCGCGACATCGCCATCGGCCTGGTGCTGACGCTGTCGCTCGGCCTCGGCCTCCTGTTCCTGCATTTCTACACCAGCTCCGCCACCCAGGCGACGAACCTGCTGTTCGGCAACGTGCTCGGCATCAGCCGCAGCACGGTGCTGGTCCTCGCCGCCTTCGGCGCGGCGAGCCTGGCAGCGCTTGCCGCCATCGCCCGGCCGCTCCTGTTCGCCAGCATCCAGCCGGAGCTGGCCGAGGCGAGGGGCCTCAGGCTCGACCTGGTCTCGGCGCTGTTCATGGTCATCGTCGCGATCACCACGGCGCAGGCGATCCAGATCGTCGGCGTGCTCCTGGTCTTCGCGCTGATGGTCGGTCCCGCCGCCACCGCCATGCGCCTGACGCGGCACGCCTGGAGCGGTGTCGCCCTCTCGGCCGCCGTCGGAGTGGCGATCGCCTGGATCAGCCTCAGCCTCGCCTATGCCACGGACTGGCCGACCAGCTTCTGGATCACCGCGCTGGGCTCGCTCGCCTATGTCGCGAGCTCGCCGCGCCTGGCCGCCGCCTGGGTCCGGCCGAGATAGGCGGCCGCTCTCGCCGTCTTCCCGGGTTGCCGTTCCCGGACGGGGAGGCTAACCATGGCGACCAGGCGCGCAGGGCATCATCACCGGCATGTTGAGCAGGGACCGGATCGAACGGCTTGCGCCTGACCAGGCATCCCTGTCCGCCGCGCTCAAGCTGATGAAGCCGGCGAACTGGCCGCTTCTATCCCGCGACGGCGAGGGCTCGCTGCTCTGGGGCGAATGCCTGGGATCGGGCTCGACGCCCTACCGCATCGTCGCCTCGCCCGCCGACATCGGCTACAAATGCACCTGTCCCAGCCGCAAGTTCCCCTGCAAGCACGTGCTGGCCTTGCTGTGGACGGCGTGCGACAAGCCGGCGGCCTTCGCCGAGGCGTCGCCGCCGGAATGGGTGGCGGATTGGCAGGCGCGCCGGCGTCCGAAGGCGGCCGGGGCGCGGCCCGGCCCAGTCGAGGATGGCGCGCCGCCCGCTTCGCTCGACGATGCGCTGGCCGGCGCGGCGGACGGCGAGGACCGGACGGTCGACCCGAAAGCCGCAGCCCGGGCCGAGGCGCAGCGCCGGCGTCTGCGCGAGGAGCGGGAGGCCGCGGTCCTGACCGCGCTGGACGACCTCGATCGCTGGATCGCCGACCAGCTCGGGCTCGGCCTTGCCGGCTTCGCCCAGCGGGCCTCGCAGGGGCTGCGCACGCTCTCCACCCGCCTCGTCGACAACAAGGCGCAGGGGCTCGCCGCCCGGCTCGATGCGCTGGCGGCCGAGATGTTCCGGGTGCCGGAGGCGATGCGCGGCGACTTCGTGCTCGAGCGCCTCGCCGCCCTCGTGCTGGTCTGCGCCGCCTACCGGCGGCAGGACCGGCTGTCCCCTGCGCTGCGCGAGGACGTGCGCCGCGCCGTCGGCTGGACCGTCCGGCGCGACGACCTGCTGGCGGACCCGGACGCTCCGCGGGCTACGTCCCGCTGGATCGTCGCCGCCACCCGCGGCGAGGTGCAGCCGGACAATCTCCGACGTCTGGAAACCTGGCTGCTCGATGCCGCTCCCGCCGAGGGCAGGCCGTCCGTGGCCCTGCTCGTCGACCATGTCCCGGTGTCGGCCGGCGCCAGCGCCCCGCCCTTCGCCGCCGGGGAAGTGATCGCCGGCGAGCTCGTCTACTATCCCTCGGCGACGCCGCTGCGCGCCCAGCTCGCCGCCCGCCTGCCCGGTGACGCCGCGGCGGCGTGGCCGGGCCTGCCCGAAGGCCTGGGACCGGGCCTCGCGGCCTATGAGGCGGCCCTGGCGAGCCAGCCCTGGATCGAGGCCTGGCCGCTCACGGCATCGGGCGTCGCGCTCGCGCGCCTCGCGCCGGATCGCCTGGCCGTGACCGACGGGGCGGGCACGGTGCTGCCGCTCGCCGCCGCGCAGACCGCAGCGCTGCTGCCGCTGCTCGGGCTGGGGCCGCTGGCTGCGGTGCTGGTCTGGGACGGGCGCTTCGCCACGCTTCTGGCCGCCGACACGCCGCTCGGCCCCTGGCACGAGGAGGCATGATGACGGAGCTGAGCCGCGGCGACCTCGACGGCCTCAGACAGGCCATGCTGCTGGGCACGGCGCGTCGCCCGCTCGCGCCGCCGCAGGCTCTTGCGCCGCTCCTCGCCGCCGCGCCCGAGGCCGATCCCGCGCTGGCCCTGCTGGCGCTCGCCGGCCAGCGCCTGCGCTTCGAGCGAGCCGCCGTGCCGAGCCCCGAGATGCCCGAAGCGGCGCGGCGCCTGCATGCCGATCCGCGCCCGCTGCTCCCTGCCTCGGCGCGGCGGACCCTCTCCCGCCTCGTCGGCGTCACCGACAAGGCGCTGGCTCCCGCCGTCGTCCCGGCGGCACTGCGCCGTCTCGCCCGCGCCGGCTTCCGGCCGCATCCCTTCGACCTGCCCCGGCTCCTGCCGTTCGTCCAGGCCGCCCCCGAGAGCCACGGTCTCGCCGAGCGGGCCTTCATCGCCCTGGCCGACACCCCGGAGGAGGGCCGCGCCGGCCTGGCCGGGGAGATCGACGCGGAAAACTGGACCGGCTTTCCCAAGGCCCATCGCCGCCTGTTCCTCGGCCGCCTGCGCCGGCACGATCCGGCGGCCGGCCGGGCGCTGCTCGAAGGCGTGTTCCCGTCGGAGACGGCCGCCATGCGTGCCGAGCTCCTGGCGGCGCTCGCCGTCGGCCTCGGTCCCGACGACCTGCCCTTCCTGCAGACCCTGGCGGGCGACCGGGCCGACAGCGTCAAGACCGTGGCGGCGAGGCTGGCGGCGCGGGTCGCCGGCACGTCGGGCCATGCCGCCCGCCTCGCCGATGCGGCCGCCTGCTTCCGGCGGGAGGCGGGCGCCGGCCGCAGCATCCTGCGCCTCCTCGGCGTCGGTGGCGAGGGTCGGGTGACCTTCGTCGCGCCCGGCGGCGTCAAGCCCGCGGAGCAGCACGGCGCCGTGCTGCGCCTGTTCGAGGGGCTCTCCCTCCCCGCCCTCTGCGCCCAGGCCGGTCTCGACATCGGGGCGCTGCTCGCTGCCCTGCCGGAGGACGACGTCGTCTTCTGGGCCCTGCACGCGACCGCCGTGGAGGAGGCCGACGCAACCAGCCTTTCGGCGCTGACCGAGCGCAGGCTCGGGCAGGGACAGGCCTATCCATCGGCCTTCGTCCTGACCCGGCTCGCGGCCCATGCGCCCGCCCCGCTCTCCGCCGGCGCCGCCCGGGCCCTGCTGCAGGGGGCGGCGTGGCAGGCCCTGCTGCAGCACTATCGCGCGGCGGATACGCCGGCGCAGCTCAAGGACGACGGCCGGCTCGTCCTCACCGCCGCGCTGCTGCCGGCCTCCGCTCTGCCGGCCTTCCTGGAGGCCATCGGCCCGCTGCAGGCCGGCACCACCCGTGCGGCGCGGGCCTTGGCGGAGTTCGTCGCCGGGATCGACTCATGAAAGGGAAGAGGCGCCATGACTAATCCTGACGCACCCAAGCCTGACGCACCCAAGCCTGACGCATCGAAGGCCGGCGCCCAGCTGCGCGGCGCCGCCGAGGACCTGTTCGGCCACGAGCTTGCCGCCCTCGCCGCCGAGGACGAGCGCGCTCGCCCCGCCAATTGGCGCCTCTCGCCCCAGGCGGTCGTGACCTATCTCATGGGCGGCCGGACCCGGTCGGGCGTCGAGGTCAGCCCGAAATATATCGGCAACCGCCGGCTGATCGAAACCGCCGTGGCGACGCTCGCCACCGACCGGGCCCTCCTGCTGCTCGGCGTGCCGGGCACCGCCAAGTCCTGGGTGTCGGAGCACCTGGCCGCCGCCATCTCCGGCTCCTCGCAGATGCTGGTGCAGTGCACCGCCGGCAGCGACGAGAACCAGATCCGCTACGGCTGGAACTACGCGATCCTGCTGGCCAAGGGCCCCTCGCGCGAGGCGCTGGTGGCAACCCCGCTGATGCGCGCCATGGAGCAGGGCCGGATCGTGCGCTTCGAGGAGCTGACGCGCATGGGCTCGGACGTGCAGGACACCCTCATCACCGTGCTCTCGGAGAAGACCCTGCCGATCCCGGAGATCGACGGCGCGGTCCATGCCAGCCGCGGCTTCAACCTCATCGCCACCGCCAACAATCGCGACAAGGGCGTCAACGAGCTCTCCTCGGCCTTGAAGCGCCGTTTCAACGTGGTGGCGCTGCCGCTGCCGGCCAGCATCGAGGAGGAGCAGGCGATCGTGGTCAAGCGCGTCGCCGAGATCGGCTCCAGCCTCGAGCTGCCGGAGATCGAGCCGGCCGAGCGCGAGATCGCCCGCGTGGTGACGATCTTCCGCGAGCTGCGCGATGGCCAGACGCTGAACGGCAAGCTCAGGCTGAAGACCCCCACCGGCTCGCTCTCGACCGCCGAGGCGATCGCCGTCACCATCGGCGCCTGGGCCGAGGCCGGCCATTTCGGCACCGGCGTGATCGATGCCCAGAGCCTCGCCGCCAACATCGTCGGCGCGGTGGTCAAGGACCCGGTGCAGGACCGCGTGGTGATGCAGGAATATCTCGAGACCGTCGTGCGCGAGCGCAAGGACTGGACGGATCTCTACACGGCGATCCGCGAGGTGATGTGAGATGGCGCCGGCGGACCGGCTGCATCTCTTCGGCATCCGCCATCACGGGCCGGGCTCGGCGCGCAATCTCGTCACCGCGCTCGACGCCCTCGACCCGACGCTCGTGCTCATCGAAGGGCCGGCGGACGTCTCCGATCTGATCGTCCATGCCGGGTCGCCCGGCATGGTGCCGCCCCTCGCCATCCTGGTGCACGCCGGGGACGATCCCGCCAACGCCAGCTTCTATCCCTTCGCCGTCTATTCCCCGGAATGGCAGGCCATGCGCTGGGCCGCCGCCCGAGGGCGGGCCGCGCGCTTCATCGATCTGCCGGCCGAAATCCGCCTGGCGAAGACGCCGGATCCCGACCCCGCGGAGCCGGACGGGGGCGAGCCGGCAGAGGAGGCCGTGCCGGCGCCCGCCGACGTCGAGGCCCTCGCCATCCGGCGCGACCCGCTCGCCTATCTCGCCGGCATCGCCGGCTACAGGGACAGCGAGGCCTGGTGGAACGCCCTGATCGAGCAGGGAGCCGGCGGGCCGGCCGTGTTCGCGGCGATCGAGGCCGCGATGACCGAGCTGCGCCGCCATGCCGACGCGAGCGCCGCGGAGCCCGACGAGGACCGCGTGCTCGAGCAGCGGCGCGAGGCCCATATGCGCCTTGCCGTCGCGGCGGCGCTGCGGGAGACGGAGGGGCCGGTCGCGGTCGTCTGCGGCGCCTGGCATCTGCCGGCTCTGCGGCTGCGGCGGCCGCAGGCCGAGGACCGGGCGCTGCTCAAGGGGCTGCCCAAGGTGAAGGTTTCCGCGACCTGGGTGCCCTGGACCGAGACGCGGCTGGCCAGCGCCAGCGGCTATGCCGCCGGCGTCGCCTCGCCGGGCTGGTACGCCCATCTGTGGAACGAGGTCGAACGCGGCCGCGATGCGCCGGCGCTGCCGGTGCGCGACGCGACCGCCCGTTGGCAGGTACGGGTGGCGGCGCTGCTGCGCCGGCACGGCCGGCCGGCCTCCACCGCCTCGGTGATCGAGGCGGCGCGCCTGGCGCAGGCGCTCGCCGGCCTGCGCGATCTCGCCGTGCCCGGCCTGGAGGAGATGCGGGAGGCCAGCCTCGCCACGCTCTGCCTGGGCGAGCCGGCGCCGATGGCGCTGATCGAGACCGAGCTCGTGGTCGGCCGCGCGGTCGGCGCGATCGACGAGAGCGTGCCGCAGATGCCGCTCGCGGCCGATCTCGCCCGCTGGCAGAAGCGGCTGAAGCTCAAGCCCGAGGCCCTCGACGAGGACGTCTCGCTCGACCTGCGCACCGAGGCCGGCCTCGCCAAATCGCTGCTTCTCCACCGGCTCGCGCTGATCCGCGTGCCCTGGGGCCGGCTGCAGGGGGCGGGCTCGAGCCGCGGCACCTTCCGCGAGAACTGGCGCCTGCGCTGGGAGCCGGAATTCTCGGTCCGCCTCGCCGAGGCGCTCGTGCATGGCACGACGGTCGAGCAGGCCGCCGGCAACGCCGCCGTCGCCGCCGCGCGCGACGCGCCAGCCCTGGCGGGGGTCTCCGACATCGTCCGCAGCTGCCTGCTCGCCGGCCTCGATGCCGCCGCGCGCACCACCATCGCGCTCCTGCAGGCGCGCGCCGCCGGTTCCAGCGACGTGGCGACGCTGGCCGGCGCCGTCCCGCCGCTCGCGGCCGTGCTGCGCTACGGCACCGCCCGGGCCATTCCCGCGGCGGAGCTGCAGCTCCTGGTGGTCAGCCTGGCCGAGGCGGTCTGCGCCGGGCTGGTGCATGCCTGCCGCCGCCTTCAGCCGGCGGAGGCCGAGGCCCTGCGCCGCACGCTCGCGGCGCTGGACGAGGCTCTGGCGCTGCTCGACCGCGCCGCCACCAGCGAAGCCTGGCTCGGCGCCCTGCATGCGCTTGCCGATGACGGCGAGGGCGACGAGCTCCTGCGCGGCTTCGCCGTCCGCGCACTCTATGACCGTGGGGCCATGCCGGCGGAGGCGGCTGCGGCCTGCTTCTCCCGCGCCTTGTCGCCGTCCGTGCCGCCGCTCGAGGCCGGGCGCTGGCTGGAGGGCTTCCTCGCCCATGCCGGGCAGGTGCTGCTGCACGACGCGGCCCTGCGCGCCATGATCGACCGCTGGCTGGTCGCGCTCGACGAGGAGCCCTTCGTCGCGGTGCTGCCGATGCTGCGCCGTGCCTTCGGTGCGATCGACCGGGGCGAACGCCGCCGCATGCTCGACCTGGCCCGCCGGCCCGCCGACGACGGACCGGCGGCGGCCCGGCCGCCGACATCCGCCGCGGCGGAGGCGCCGGGCTTCGCGGCGGCGCTGCCGCTCCTGCTGACCATCCTGGGCCTGGATGCGGAGACGGGATCGTGAGCGCGCTTTCCGAAGACGACGAGGCCGGACGGCTGCGGCGCTGGCGCCTCGCCCTCGGCGGCGATGACGCCGAAGGCCTCGGCGAGCGCGACCGGCGGCTCGATCAGGCGCTCGCCGGGCTCTACGACACCGGGCCGGACAGCGGCGGGCGCCGCGCCGGCCTCGGCGCCTCGGCGCCGCGCGTCGCCCGCTGGCTCGGCGACATCCGGGAATTCTTTCCCGCCAGCGTCGTGCAGGTGATGCAGAAGGACGCGTTCGACCGCCTCGGCCTGAAGCAGATGCTGCTGGAGCCGGAGTTCCTTGCCGCGCTGGAGCCGGACGTGCACCTCATCGCCGATCTGGTCGCGCTACGGTCGGCCATGCCGGAAAAGGCCAAGGATACGGCGCGCCAGGTGGTGGCCAAGGTGGTCGCCGAGCTGATGGCGCGTCTGGAGAGCCGGACGGTGGAGATGGTCCGCGGCGCCCTCAACCGCCAGCGGCGCACGAGCCGGCCGCGCTTTCCCGACATCGACTGGCCGCGCACCATCGCGCGCAACCTTCGGCACTGGCAGGCCGAGCACCGCACCATCGTGCCCGAACGCCTCGTCGGCTACGGCCGCAGCGCCCGCCGCTCCCATGCCGAGGAGGTGATCCTGTGCGTGGACCAGTCAGGCTCGATGGCGACCTCGGTGGTCTATTCCTCGATCTTCGCGGCCGTGCTGGCCTCGATTCCGGCGATCGCCACCAGGCTGGTGGTGTTCGACACGGCCGTGCTCGACCTCAGCGAGGAGCTGAAGGACCCGGTCGAGGTGCTGTTCGGCGTCCAGCTCGGCGGCGGCACCGACATCAACCAGGCCCTGGCCTTCTGCGAGCGCCTGGTGCTCGAGCCGGCGAGGACGCATCTGGTGCTGATCACCGATCTCTATGAGGGCGGCAACGCCGCCGAGATGCTGGCCCGGGCCCGCTCGCTCGTCGCCGCCGGCGTCAACCTGATCGTCCTGCTCGCGCTCAACGACGATGGCCGTCCGGGCTACGATGCCCGGCATGCCGCGGCCTTCGCCGCCCTGGGTGCGCCGGTTTTCGCCTGCTCGCCCGACCAGTTCCCCGACCTGATGGCGGCCGCGCTCAAGCGCGAGGACATCGCCGCCTGGGCCGCCGCCCGGGACATCGCGCTGATCCGTGCGGACGGCGAGGCGGGATAGGGGGCCTGCGCCGCGGCTGTCAGGCCGCCGGGCTCGGCCGGATGGCCCGGACGGTGAGGAGCCTGGCGCCCCATAGGGCCGAGCGCGTCGATGTCGGCCGCGAGGGCGTCGATGACCGGCGCGAAGGGCATGTGGAGGAAGAGGTGCGCCCGGCCGGCTATTCCTCCGGCTCGGTGGTGAACAGCAGGGGATAGCCGCGGCTGCGGCCGGCGTCGGTCGCGCGCGTCGCCCGCGTCTCGGCAATGTCCTTGGCGAAGACGCCGACCACGCAGACGCCGCGCTTGTGCGCGGTCAGCATGACGCGATGGGCCTGGCCTTCGTTCATCCGGAACTCCGCCTTGAGGACCAGGACGACGAACTCGCGCGGCGTGAAGTCGTCGTTGACGAGGATGACCTTGTACAGGCGCGGGCGTTGTGTCTTCGGCGCGACCTTGGTGCGCGGCTGGACGTTGATGTCGCTCACGGGTTCACCCCCATCGGCGATGGCAGGAGCAGGACGCCTTTTCGCATGCCCGGCCGCCGGCGTCCACGCCGCGCATCGGCCGACCAGCGCGATGCTTCGGCGCACCCCCGCGGGGAGGCGTGCGGCCTCAGCGCCATTGCTCCGGCGTGCTGGTCAGCATTGGCCTGGCACGAAACTGCAAACTCAAGTCGGGCTGAAGCCGCTCAGTGCTCCCGCCGCTTGCGTTCGGCCGGCGGATCCTCCGCCGCCATCTCGCGCACCATCATCATTCGGCTGAAGGCGAGGCCGTTCAGGGCGGTGGCGACCTCTTCGCGCGACCAGCCCGCCAGTTCCGCCTGCTCGGCAAGGGCCCGGAAGGCCGGCTCCACCGCCAGCAGACAATCGTGGAGACGATCGGGATGGTTGTCCGGGATCTCCGGGCCGGGGATATCCATAGATGCAGCCTAGCTTGTGACCTTTGTGCCGCAATGGCAGTGAAGCACATCATTCCGTCGGGAATGCAAGTTTCGCCTGCTCCCCGGGACAAAAATCTTGGCTTATGAGGCAAGAAAAGCGCGCCCTGGCCTCGTGCGGCAAGCTTTGGCGGCTTCATGATACTCCCGTCGGGCGATGACGAGTCGAGCGGGCCTCGCGCCTCAGTCATAAGGCGCGACCGGTCCGCGCAAACCCAATATAAATCTGTGAATTATGTCGAGCCATCTATGGTTGCATTTGCTGCTTTCGAAGCTCGATTCGGCAAAATGACAGATAAAATGACACCATATTCAAAATGGTTGGAAATTATACTATGGACCTTTGAGGGTCTCGACGTGACTTTGCCAGCATTCGCCCGAAATTATTAAGGAATTTTAACACCCGAAAACCACTTGTCAGACGAATCTTGGCGAAATATGGGAATTGGTTATTTGCAAAGTCGAGATTGATGTTATACGATATTGTTGCGTGAGGATCTTTCGGCAGCGTCGGCACCATGAGAACTGCCATTGCCTATATTCGTGTTCCCGCAGCAGGGCAGAAGCGCCCCGGCCTGGACATCGAGGCTCAGCGCCGCACGCTCCGCAGCTTCGCCGAGGCGGAGGGCATCCGGATCATCGGCGAGCATATCGAGGTGGATGCCGGCAGGGGAGGCGAGGCCATCGAGCATCGGCCGCACCTGGCTGCGGCCATGGCTTCGGCGCGCGTCGCCCGCTGCCCCATCCTGGTCAGCCGGCTGGATCGCCTGTCGGGCGACGTGGCGGTGATCTCCGGCCTGATGGCGCAGGAGATCCCCTTCGTCATCGCCGAAGCCGGCGTCGAGGCGCTGCCGTTCATGATGCGGCTCTATGACGAGCTGCCGCCGAAGGCGCGGACCCTCATCTCGGAGCGGACCAAGGCGGCGCTCGCCGCGCCGAGGCTGGACGGCCGGCGGCCGGGCAATCCGCGGCTGGTCGAGACGGCGGCCGTGTTGGGCCGGGCCGCGGTGAAGGCCAATGCCGACGCCTTCGCGGCCTCGCTGGTGCCGGTGATCGAGACCATCCAGGCCAGCGGCATCACCAGCTACGATGCCATCGCCGCGGCCCTCAACGCCCGCGGCATCCATACGCGCCGCCAGGGCAAGTGGCACGCCGCCACGGTGCGCAACCTCTTGCTGCGCAAGGTGAACCTGGCCGCGCGCTGAAGCCGGCCCCTCCGCCCCGGGGCGGCGGCCGGCGCCGCATGCGTTGCGCAGGCCGCCCTGTGCCATGGGTCACATGTCCGGCGGGCGGGCGCCACTCCACCTGGTCCAGGGCTCATTTCCGCCGCACTGTGTCAGCCATCCTGCGCTGTTCCCCACCGTCAGACGTCAGGCCAGCCATGCGCACGACCCTGTCCCCGGGTGTTCTCCTCCTGCTCCTCGTCCTGTGCGGCCCCGCGTCCGCCGCTCCGGCGCGGGACAATTATGCCGCCTGCAATGGCGGGAAAGATCATGCCGGCATCATCTCGGCCTGTTCCTGGGTGCTCGCCCGGGGCGGCCGGGAATCCGCCAACAACCGCAAGATCGCCTTCTTCTATCGCGGCCTCGCCTATCAGGTGAGCGACCATCTCGACCAGGCGATCGACGACTACCACAAGGCCCTGGCGCTGGACGCCGCCTATGGCCCGGCGATCCAGAACCTCTCGGTCGGTCTCAACAA
This sequence comes from Labrys wisconsinensis, assembly GCF_030814995.1. GTDB lineage: Bacteria > Pseudomonadota > Alphaproteobacteria > Rhizobiales > Labraceae > Labrys > Labrys wisconsinensis. The sequence goes on from NZ_JAUSVX010000015.1 coordinate 33,163, forward strand.
GCGCGGCAGCGATGCGTTCAACCGCGGCGACTATGACTCCGCGCTGGCGGCGTTCGAGGAGTCCGTCCGGCTGGACCCGAAAAACGCGGTCAGCGTCAGCAACCGGGCTGCGGCCCATCTGAAGAAGGGCGAGCTGGGGCTGGCGCTGGCCGACTGCACGGAAGGTATCGCCCTCGATCCCAAATACATCCTCGCCCGGGATATCTGCGGCCGCACCTACCTCGCCCAGCACGACAATGCCAATGCCGTGGCTGCCTTCACCCAGGCCTTTGCCCTCGATCTGCATTTCAGCGACGGCGAGCCCCTCTCGATGGCGGACGCGCTGAAGCAGGCCCAGGCCGCCCTGCCGCCGCCGGCTGGCGCGCGGTGACGCGGACCTCGTCGCCGCAGCCCTGCGGCAGGACGGCTTCACCTCGGTCGTCACCCTGGGCGACCTCTCGCGCCAGGCCTTCGTCGCGGCATTGCGCGACTTCGAGGCCAAGGCGGACTGGGTCGCGCCTCCTGCTGCGCAAGGCCAGTCTGGCCGCGTGCTGAGGTCGGGAGCCGTTGCACCCCCTCCGGGTGCCGTCGACGGGCGGTCCGGCACGAAGGCGCGTGCCGGATGCTCCGGGCGGCACGCCCCAGTGCCGCCGGTCACACCTCCGCCCGTCCTGCGCGGCAGCGCCTCGTCCGAGGGCTCATTTTCGCCACACTGCATCTGGCATTCTGCGCTGTTCCCCAACGTCAGACGTCAGGCCGGCCATGCGCACGACCCTGCCCCCGGGTGTTCTCCTCCTGCTCCTCGCCCTGTGCGGCTCCGCGTCCGCCGCTCCGGCGCAGGACAACTATGCCGCCTGCAATGGCGGGAATGATCATGCCGGCATCATCTCGGCCTGCTCCTGGATTCTCGACCGGGGCGACGGAGAATCCGTCTCCAACCGCAAGAACGCCTTCTTCTATCGCGGTCTCGCCTATCAGGTGACCGACCGTCTCGACCAGGCGATCGACGACTACCACAAGGCCCTGGCGCTGGACGCGGCCTTCGGCCCGGCGATCCAGAACCTGACGGTCGGCCTCAACAGCCGCGCCAGCGCTGCGCTCGACCACGGCGACTCTGGCGGGGCGCTGGCAGCGTACGACGAGTCCATCCGCCTGAACCCGAAGAACGCGGTCACCTTCGGCAACCGGGCGGTGGTTCACCTGAGGAGGGACGAGCTCGGACTGGCCGTGGCCGACTGCATGGAGAGCGCCGCCCTCGATCCCAAATATATCCTCGCCAGGGACGTTTGTGGCCGGGCCTACCTCGCCCAGCACGACTATGCCAATGCCGTGACGGCCTTCACCCAGGCCTTCGTCCTCGACCCGCATTTCAGCGACGGCGAGCCCCTCTCCATGGCGGATGCGCTGAAGCAGGCCCAGGCAGCCCTGGCGCCGCCGACAGGCGCGACGGTGCCCGCAGGGGGCGGCCCGCCTTCGGCCGGGCCCCCCGAGGTGCGCGTCGCCTTGGTGATCGGCAATTCCCACTACGCCGCCGTGGGGGCCCTGCCCAATCCGCAGCGCGACGCGGACCTCGTCGCCGCGGCCCTGCGGCAGGACGGCTTCACCTCGGTCGTCACCGTGGACGACCTCTCGCGCCAGGCCTTCGTCGCGGTGCTGCGCGACTTCGAGGCCAAGGCCGACAAGGCCGACTGGGCCGTGGTCTACTATGCCGGCCACGGCCTGGAGATTGGCGGCGTCAACTATCTCGTGCCGGTCGACGCCCGGCTGGAGAGCGATCGCGACGTGCCGGACGAGGCCATCCCGCTCGACCGGATCCTGTCCGCCGTCTCGGGTGCCGGCAAGCTGCGGCTGATCGTGCTCGACGCCTGCCGCAACAATCCCTTCCTGGCCCAGATGAAGCGGACCTCAGCCGAGCGCTCGGTCGGCCGAGGCCTGGCCCGGGTCGAGCCCGACCAGGCCACGCTCATCGCCTATTCCGCCAAGGACGGCAGCACCGCCGAGGACGGCGACGGCGGGGACAGCCCGTTCGCGGCGGCCCTGGCCAAGCGTTTCGTCGAACCGGACGTCGAGATCAACAAGGTGTTCCGCGAGGTCCGCGAGGACGTGCTGAAGGAGACCGGCCGCCGGCAGGAGCCCTTCGTCTACGGCTCGCTGCCGCCGACCGATTTCTATTTCACCACCGGCAAAGCCCACTGACCGGCTGTCTCCCCGGATACAGGCGGGCTTGACCTTGACGCAATAGATGGCAATTCCTGCGTCAAACGGGATGGAATCGCCATGATCGCACGCGCCGGCCTTGCACTCCGCCGTCTCTTCGCTCTCGTTGTCCTCGCTCTGGTCCTGCCGTCCGGGGCCTGGGCGGCCGAGGACGGCGCCCGCGTCGTGCTGGTGCTCGACGCCTCCGGCTCGATGTGGAGCCGCATCGGCAACCAGACCAAGATCGAGATCGCCCGCGACACCGTCGGCACCATCCTGAAGGACTGGCGGCCGCAGGATCAGCTCGGCCTCGTCGTCTACGGCCATCGCCGCAAGGGTGACTGCGGCGACATCGAGGTGGTGAAGCCGGTCGGCCCGGTCGACCCCGCCGCCCTGATGGCGACGGTCGGCGCGATCTCGCCCAAGGGCAGGACGCCGATGACGCAGGCCGTGCGCGTGGCGGCCGACCAGCTCGCGGGGGTCGAGGGGCCGGCCAGCGTGATCCTGGTGTCCGACGGCCTGGAGACCTGCCAGGCCGATCCCTGCGCGGTGGCGGCGGAGCTGAAGGCCCGGGACATCGGCCTCACCGTCCACACCGTCGGCTTCGACATCCAGGACCCGGACGCGACGAACCAGCTCGCCTGCATGGCCGAGAAGACCGGCGGCCTCGCCCTCACCGCCGCCAATGCCGGCGAGCTCGTCGCGGCGATCCAGAAGGCGGTGGCCGTGGCGCAGGCACCTGCCGCGCCGGCGCCGCCGCCGGCTCCTTCGCCGCCCAAGGAGGAGCCGCAGCCCGAATGGAACCTGACCGGCTCGGTTCGGCTGTCCGCCGACGACGATCCGCTCGTCGGCAAGGAGGGCATCTCCTGGGCCTTCTACAAGCCGGCGCCGGCTGGCGTTGAGCCGGAGCATGTCGACACCGTCTATGAACCCGACATCCGCGCCCGGCTCGAACCGGGCGACTACGTCGCCGCCGTCGAGGTGGGAGCGGTGAAGTTCCGGCAGCAGGTGACCATCGCCGCGGGCCGGATGAACCGGCTCGACGTCGTGCTGAACGCCGGCCGGCTGGGGCTCAGGGCCAAGCGCACCGAATCCGTCACCGCTCAGGGCGACGTGGTCTGGAAGGTGAGCCGCAAGGGCGTGGACGAGGCAATCTACACCGCCTATGACCCTGAGACCTCGACCGTCATTCCCGCCGGCGAATACAGCGTGGAGCTGACGCTCGGCGCGGCAAAGCTGACGCGCGACGTCGAGATCGCGCCCGGCGACACCACGGCGGTCGAGATCGTCGCCGGCGTCGGCCGGCTCAAGGGCAGGGTCACCTTCTCACCCGGCGGCCCGGCGGTGAAGGACCCCCATGTCGAGATCCTGCCGGGCGCCCAGCCGGTGGAGGACGAAAAGAGCGTGGCCGACGCCTATGCCGGCGAGCCGCAGTTCGACCTGCCGGCCGGGAGCTACCGCGCCCGCGTCAGCGTCGACGGCGTGAACCGCAGCTTTCCCTTCGAGATCAGGCCGGGCGACAGCCTGGATCTGGTGCTGCCGATCGATGCCGGCGTCGCCGCCTTCGAGGCGCCCGGGGCCGACAGCGTCAAGATCCTGGCGTCCGGCGAGGACATCTACGGCGACCAGAGCAACGACCTCACCACGCTCTACACCCTGCCGGGCAGCTATGTGCTGCCGGTCGGCAGGTACAAGGCCGTCGCCGTCAAGGGCGATGCCAAGGTCGAGGCCGAGTTCGAGGTCACGGCCGGCAAGCGCACGGTGACGACGCTGCAGGTGCCCTGAATCGGCGCGACCTATCCCGCCAGCGCCGCGGCGCAGGCCGACTTGAGGAGGGTGCAGACCTCCTCCGTCGTCCGCCCTGCATGCAGCGTTTCGAACATGGCGTGGCCGGTCAGCGCGAAGATCAGGTCGACGGCGTCGCGGTGCCGCGACGCGTCCGGTCTCTCGTCCGGCGGCAGCCGCTCGACCAGCGCGCCGATCAGCAGGCGTCGCCGCTCGTTGCGCTCGGCGAGGGCCTGGGCGAAATCCGGGTCGACGGCCTTCGCCGCCTGCAGGCTCGGCATCGCCGGGTCGCCGCCCCAGAAATCGCAGAAGATCTCGACCAGCCGGTCCAGCCCGGCTCGCGCCGGCATGGCCATCGCCTCGGGGATGCGGCCAAGCCCACCCTGGCGGGCGAGATCGTCGAGCACCGCTTCCAGCAGGCCGCGGCGGGATCCGAACTGGTTGTAGACGGTGAGCCGCGTCACCCCGGCGGCCTTGGCCACCGCATCCAGCGAGAAGGCGGCAAGGCCCTCGCTCCCCCGCAGCACCCGGCTGGCGGCCGCGACCACCTCGGCTCGCCGGATCGCGGCGGCCGCATCGCGGTGGGGGCTCACATAGGGGCGAGGGGGCATCGACGCTCTGGAGATTTCGATAAACATACTGTATAACGAATTATACCGCCATCCCGGAGTGCTGTCATGTCGATCGTTCTGGTCATCGCCCTGTCGCTCCACGTCCTTTCCGCCGTGTTCTGGGCCGGCACCAGCTTCGTGCTGGCCCGGCTGGGCGGCCAGGGCGGCGAGCGCCTGTTCCGTCCGCAGATGGGCGCCGCCGTCATTGCCGTCGTCACCGGCGGCTATCTCTGGCACCTGCTGCACGAGGGTGTGTTCGAGGCGCCGGAGCAGGTGCTGGCCTTCGGCGCCGCCTGTGCCATTGCTGCCGCCGGCGTCCAGGGCGCCGTGGCGGGGCCGGCGGTCCGGCGCCTCGCCGGCGGCGGCTTCGACGCGGATGCCGCGCGCGCCCGTGTCGCCGTGGCGCAGCGCATCGCCGCCGGCCTCCTGGCGGCGGCGCTCGTCTGCATGGTCGTCGCTCGCTACGCCTGAACCCGGGGGGCGGCGTTCTTTCCAGCCGCAGCGAGCCGTTCCATCAGGGGCACGGCCAGCGCCGGCTCGGGAAGCGCGGCGATGGCCTCGCGCCAGGACTGCGCCGCGGATCGATAGGCAGGGTCCGCGAGCACGGCGGCGCCGGCCTCGCGGATCATCCGTGGCGTCGCTTCCACCGGGTCGAGCACACGGGCGACGCCGAGCTCCAGGCATCGCCGGGCGTTGAAGGGCTGATCGGCGCCCATCGGCAGCAGGACCATGGGCAGGCCGTGCGTCAGCGCACCCATCACCGTGCCCGATCCCGCATGCGAGACCACGAGGTCGCAATGCGGCAGCACCGTCCATTGGTCGACGTAGCGCTCGATCCGGATATGGCCGGGCTGGGGGCCGAGCTCGGCCGGATCGATCTGCGGGCCGACGGTCGCGATCACGTCCAGCGGCAAGCTGCCGATCCCGGCCAGCACCCGGCGGAAGAGGTCGCCGGACTCGACGTTGAACACCGTGCCGAGCGTCACATAGGCCGTCGGCCGCCCGGCCGGCCGGATTGGCGGTCCGGCATCCGGAGCGGGCACGCTGCCCGGCCGGAACGCATGCGCAGTCGCCGGCAGCGGGAAGGCGGGATCGCGGAAGCCGGGCGGGAAGGGCGAGAGCACGAGATGGCGGCTCAGCATGGCGAGGCCCGGATCCGCCGGCAGGCCGTGCTCGGCGCGTAGCGCCTGCAGCGGCTCGGCGATCAGCTCGCGGCGCGCCAGGGCGCCGCTGGCGATGACCAGCACCTGCGCATGCGGCAGCCCCAGGCGCTCGGCCGCCACCATGGCGCCGAAATCCATCTCGTCGCAGACCAGGAGGTCCGGGCGCCAATTCCCCGCCCGATCGAGGATCGCTGCGGCGCGCTCGCGGGCGATGCGGCGGGCGAAGCCCTCGCGGACCGCCCTGTCTTCCCGCGCCGGGTCCGGCCGCAGCAGCGGCGCGCGCTCGCTTTCGTCCCGGAAGGAGGTGCCGGCCGTATCGAAGGCGGCGAAGCCCGCCTGCTCGACCGTCGGCAGCAGGACCGCCTGGCAGCCGAAGGCAACCGCGTGACCCCGCTCCCGGGCGGCGCGCGCGAAGGGAAGCAGCGGCAGGAGATGGCCGGTCCCCCCGGCGAAGGTGAAGAGGATGCGCAAAGGCGACCTTTCAAGCGCAGGCGGAGCGGTATTTCCGAGCGTGCGGGGGGAGACGGTCCACGTCGCGGCTCTGACGCAGCTTCGCATCAACGTCGAGCCTGCGTTAGGCGTCGATGACGTCAGTCGCTGAACCAGAAGATGATGCGCTCGGCATCGGCGGCTCGCAGCATCCGAAGGTCTTCAAAGAACGCATTGCCAAGAAGTGCACGGTAGGTGGTCATCCTGCCTTTGCCCGGCGCGCAGGTGCTGGCACCGTACCATATGCCGTCCAATTTCTGTCCATTCACACGCCGATCTTCGACGTCTTGGTCATAGTCGAAATTCGTCAGCTCGTGCAGGGAAAGCCAGGACGTGGAATGACGCGACGCTGAATCGGCATCCTCGCCGATCTCAGGGTCCCAACAGCGATGGAGCCGACGAAGGGCTCGGCTTGCATCCTTGGGCAATCCGCGTGGTCCGGAAATCGGCGGGACACCAGAATAGTTCCGAACGTCGGCAAGGAACCCGAACATGCCATAGTCTCGCCGATCGAAGGGGCGGAGTCTGGGAATGGCCTTCCACGCGCCGCCTGCCCGGCGCTCCGCATATGCCCCGATATCACAGCCCATCCGCATTCCCCCCTTCGCCCCGCGGCACGATGGCCGATCGTTTGCCGCTCAAGGTGATAACAACGCGAAAGGTTCGGGACCACTCCGTTGAAGCTGCGCTTCTGTCATCGGTCTGGGTTCATGGTCAAAGTGTCGAACAATCGGAGGCAATGGCGCTTCGCGACTGCAGCGTCTCCGAATTGCCTTTGAGGACGTGAGCCCGTCCCGTCGAGACCTAAGGAAGTGTCGACGAATAAGTGCTTCAAACGCGACGCCAGCCGATCCCCTCCCCCTTGTGGGGAGGGGTAAGGGGTGGGGGTCCATCAGGATAGGGCGCAGCGCTCGTCACAGCGCGCCCTTTAACATCCGATCCGCCTCGTTCTGCACGACCCCCACCCTTTATCCCTCCCCACAAGGGGGAGGGAAGGCCCAGGCGTCGAGCATGGACCGATAGGAACGCGTCTGGCCCCGCCGCAACTGGCTACACCGATTCGATTCACTTATTCCCCGTCGAGACCTAAGGCGCTCCCGAGCCAAGCTACGGCCCGCGCGTGGATGCAGTCCCGCCGTGCAGCACCGCCAGGATGGCCTGGGCCGTCGCCACGTCCGTGACCACGGCGTTGATCAGCCGCGCCCGCACCGCGCCGATGATCGCCCGGGCCTTGCCGGGCGCCGCGGCGACGCCGATGACCAGCGGCACGGCGCGCAGCTGGTCGGCCGAGACGGCGATCAGGCGCTCGTCGCCGTCCCAGGGCAGCAGCCGTCCCTCCGCGTCGAAATAGTGGCGGATGACGTCGCCGGCCGCATGCGGGAGCGCCTTCTCGCTCGACGTCGCCGCGCCGGCATGGACGGGATCGACGGCGTGCGGCAGGCCGACGCCGACCAGGGCCACGTCGATGCGCTCCCACAGCCCCAGCCGCTCGCGGATCGCGGCATCGGCGAGGAAGGCGTCCCGCAGGGCGCGCGACGGCAGGTAGGGGGCGTGGATGAACTGCGGCGTCCCGGCGATCTGCTCGGCGGCGAGGCGCACGAACTCGTTGATCTGGAAGTGCGGCGCCGGCTCCTGCATGCCGCCGGTCGCCGGCACGGTGATCACGCCGGGCAGGCGCGGCAGGCCGGCGCGGATCACCTCGCGCACCGCGCGGCCCCAGCCGATGGCGAGCACCGAGCCGTCGCGCAGGCCGGCTTCCCTCAGGAGCTGGCCGACCGGCCCGGCGAGCGAGGCGAGCAGCCCCACCTCGGTCGTCTCGACCAGCGCCGCGCGCCTGAGGCCGAGCGCCTCGACGAGCTGGTGCGTCACGTCCTCCGGGGCGACGAGATCGCGCACCTCGATGCGGACGATGCCCTCGTCGCGGGCGCGGCGCAGCAGGCGCGACACCGTCGCCGCCGAGATGCCGAGCCGGCGCGCGATCTCGATCTGCGACAGGTCCCCCTCGTAGTGCAGCCGCGCGACGGTGTGCAGCATCACGCGCGTCGCGCTGGCCTCGGGCGGTGCGGGCTCGGACAGGGTGCGAATCCTCCTGGGCGGGATCTGCGAACGCCCGCCCGGGGGGCGGGCACGCAAATCCTGCAGAATCGCAAGACTTTAGCAGAGTTCGGCGATGTCGGTGCCATTGTCGGCGAGCGGGGCCGCTTGCCCGGCCCCCGCCGGCCGCGGCGCGGCCGTCACCAGATGGTGTAGCCGCAATCCACCACGACCGTCGTCCCGGTCATGGCGCTGGAGGCGTCGGTGGCCAGAAACAGGATGGCGGAGGCGATCTCGTCGGGGCGCGCCACCCGCTTCATCGGCGTGAACTCCATCCAGGTCGGGAAGCGGGCGGGGTCGTTGAAGCTGCCGCTCGACATCGGCGTGTCGACATAGGTCGGCGCCACGCAGTTGACGCGCACGCCGCGCTCGGCCCATTCGCCGCCGAGCGACTTGGTGAGGTGGTGCACGCCGGCCTTGGCGGCGTTGTAATGGGCCTGACGCTGCGGCTTGTTCGAGATCAGGCCGGACATCGAGCCGAGCGTCACGATGGCGCCGCGGCCGCGCTCCAGCATCGGCTTGGCGAACTCGCGGCAGGACCAGTAGACGCCGTTGAGGTCGACATCGATGATCTTGAGCCAGACCTCGTCGGGGATCGCCTCGCCCGGCGTGTCCGGCCAGGCGATGCCGGCATTGGCGACGAGGATGTCGACCGGTCCGTGGCGGTCATTGGCCTCGGCCGCGACGCGCGCCACGTCCTCGGGCCGGGTCACGTCGAGCAGCATGGTCTCGACGCTGCGCCCCGATGCGGCGATCGCGGCCCGGCCGCTGTCGAGCAGGGCCTGGCTGTGGTCGGAGATGATCACCTTGGCCCCGGCTTCCAGCAGGGCCTCGGCCGTGGCGAGGCCGATGCCGCGGCCGCCGCCGGTGATGAAGGCCGTCTGGCCCTCGAGCCTGTACTTGTCGAGATACACGCGTTGTCCTCCTAGACTGACCAGCCTGGCATAGGCCACCGCGGCGATGCGGGAAAGCCCTGCCGGGCCGGCCGGCGCGTGCAGCCGGGATTGGCGAGGCGCTCAGTCGTAGAAGCCCGGCGATTGCCTGAACTTCGGCCAGGCGTCCGGATCATGGCCGGTCACCACCTGAGCGCCGGTCCGTGCGGCCAGCGTCCGCAGCTTCTGCACCGAGCGGACCGTGTCGACGGTGGAGGCGAGGAAGCCAGGCAGCGCCTTCTCGTTCCAGTGGTCGAGCGTATAGGCCGCGTCGATGGTGAGCAGGAGCGGCCCGCTCTTGGGCAGGGTCACCAGGAAGGACTGGTGGCCCGGCGCATGGCCCGGCGTGAAGACCATCTTCAGCGTGCCGTCGCCGAAGAGGTCGAATCCGTCGGTGGCCTCGCCCTCCAGGAACTGCCATTTCAGGCCCGGCCGGTCGAAGTCGTTGCGGATATAGCCGCCGCGCGCGAACCAGTCGGGCGTGAAGGCATATTCGTATTCCCGGCGCTGCACGAGGTGCACCGCGTTGGGGAAGCGCCCGATGGCGCCGGTATGGTCGAGATGCAGGTGCGACTGCACGACGTGGGTGACGTCCTCGGCCCGGATGCCCGTGCGCTCGAGCCGCTGCACGCAGCCGTCGTCTTCCGTCATGACCGGCCAGTAGACGTCGACGATGCCGCCCCAATAGGTGCGGGGATCCCGGGCGCATTCCACCGCGTTGCCGCCGTCGATCACCACGATGCCCTTGGGGTGCTTGAGGAGGAACCAGGGCACGGGGATCTCGTAATCCTCGTTCAGGCCCTGGTTCATCTTGATGTTGTGCACCTTGCACTTCAGCGTTCCGCTCTGGAACATGTGAAGCTCGATGTCGCTCATCGTTTCCTCCTTTGGCGTTCGTGCGGGGCGATGGCTACCAGTTGGCGATCGACTGGCGGAAGATGGTCTCGATCTCGGCGGCGCCGGCTGCCTTGGGGGCTCCCACCAGCAGGCGCTGCTGCTTGAGCGCGCCCTGCACCAGGGCCGGGATGTCGGCGTCCTCGTAGCCGAGCGCCGCGATGCCCGCCGGCGCGCCGACGTCCTTCATCAGCGCGATCAGGGCGTCGGGCAGGGAGTGCGGTCCGGGATCGGTGATCGGGCCGCCGGTCAGGAGCTCCGCCGCCCGGATGTGCTTGTCCGGCGCGGCGTCATAGGTGAAGCGGAAGGCGGCCGGCGAGGTGACGATCACGGAAAAGCCGTGCGGCACGAAATTGTGCCCGGTCGGATAGCCCTCCGCCCGGTAGCCGTGCTTGAGGCCGGCGAGGGGATAGGCGCAGGCGTGCGGGATATGCACGCCGGCCGTGCCGAAGCCGATGCCGGCCATGGTGGCGCCGAGCATCATCGTGCCGCGCGCTTCCAGGTCGTCGCCGTCGCGCACCGCGCGCCGGAGATAGCGTCCGCCGAACTCGATCGCCTTCAGCGACCAGATGTCCGCCACCGGGTTGCTGCCCTGGTAGGGCGGCCGCTCGTCCGGCGTCGCCGGCCGGGGCCGGGCGTCGAAAGGCCGCGAGATGAAGGACTCGACGGCATGGCAGACCACGTCGAGCCCGCAGGCCGCCGTCACCGCCGCGGGCGTGGTGCGCGCCAGCTCCGGATCGACGATCGCCAGGGTCGGGCGCATGGTGCGGTGCGAGATGCCGGTCTTCATCTTCAGGTCGGGAATGTCGAGCACCGCCACGGTGGTGGCTTCCGAGCCGGAGCCGGAGGTGGTGGGCACGGCGATCAGGGGCCTGAGCGGCGAGGGCGGCTTGCGCCCGCCACCCACGGGCGCGTTGACATAGTCGATGATGGCCCCGCCATGGGTGCGGATCAGGTTGGCGACCTTGGCCGTGTCGATGGTCGAGCCGCCGCCGAGCGCCACGAAGCCGTCGACGTCCTGCTCGGCCGCGAAGCGGGCGGCCGCGCCGAAGGAATCGATCGTCGGCTCGACATGGATGTCCTCGAAGGTGGTGACCCTCACCCCGGCCTGCTCGATGATCCCCTGCACCCGCTCGGTGAGGCCGAGCCGGCGCAGGTGCGGATCGGCCACCAGCAGCACGCGGGCGAGCCCCAGCCGCTTCAGCTCCCAGCCGAGCTCCTCCACGGCGCCGTGGCCGTATTTGAGCTGGGTCGCCTCGAGCGTGAAGATCGTCTCGTTGGGTCCGCGGTCCGTGGACGTCATGCCGGCCTCCCTCGATCTGCGTGCGGTCCCGGGCGGTCGGGACGCCGTCTGCGAATTGTTTTGCAAATTTCCACGAGTTTCGTACCATGTCAATGTCACTTCGTCACATGGTCATATTATGAATTTGCCGCAGGACCAATCGCTCCAGCATCCGGTCGTGGCGCGGCTCGCCGCGGCGCTGCCGCCGGGCGCGGTCCTGACCAGCCCTGCGGATCGGGCCGCCTTCGAGACCGACTGGCGGCGCCTGCATGCCCATCCCGCGCTCTGCGTGGTCCAGCCGGGCAGCACGGCCGACGTCGCGGCGGCCGTCCGGATCTGCGCGGAGGCGGCCGTCGGCGTCGTGCCGCAGGGCGGCAATACCGGTCTCGTCGCCGGAGCGGTGCCGGCCGAGGGCGCCCCGCAGGTGGTGCTCACGCTGCGGCGCATGGCGGCGGTGCGCGCGCTCGACACCGTCGGCGACAGCGTCACGGTCGAGGCGGGCGCCACGCTGCAGAGCGTGCAGGAGCTGGCGGCCGGGGCCGGGCGGCTCTTCCCGCTGAGCCTTGCCGCCGAAGGCACGGCGCAGATCGGCGGCCTCGTCGCCACCAACGCCGGCGGCCTGCAGGTGCTGGCCTATGGCTCGATGCGCGCCCTGGTGCTCGGCCTCGAAGTGGTGCTGCCCGACGGCAGCATCTGGGAGGGCCTGCGACCGCTTCGCAAGGACAATACCGGCTTCGACCTCAAGCAGCTCTTCATCGGCGCCGAGGGCCTGCTCGGCATCGTCACGGCCGCCTGCCTGCGCCTGTTCCCGGCCGTGACGCAGCGCGTCACCGCGCTTGCCGGCGTGCCGACGGTGGAGAGCGCATTGCGCCTGTTCCAGGCGGCCCGCGACCGGGCCGGGACGGCCCTGACGATGTGCGAATTCGTCTCGGGCGAGGCCATGCGCCTCGTCGCGCGCCGGGTTCCGGGCGCGCGACCACCCTTCGATGCGCCGGCCTATGTGCTGCTGGAGCTCTCCTCGCCTGCCGCCGACCATCCGCTCCGGCATGCGGCCGAGACCGTCCTGGAGGAAGCGCTCGCCGGCGGCCTCGCCCTCGATGCGGTCGTCGCCCAGAGCGAGCGCGAGCGGCTCCAGCTCCTGCGCCTGCGCGAGGAGATCTCCGACGCCGAGCTCGCCGACGGCGGCGCGGTCAAGCACGACATCGCCGTGCCGATCGCGCTCATCCCGGAGACCGTCGCGGCCGTGGAGGCGCTGGTGCGCAGGCGCTTTCCCGGCTACCGCCTCAACGTGTTCGGCCATCTCGGCGACGGCAACCTCCACGTCAATGTCCGCCCGCCCGAAGGCTGCAGCGTCGCCGCGATCGGTCCACTCTACCAGGACATCACCTGCGCGGTGGAGGACCTGGCGATGGCCCGCGGCGGCAGCTTCAGCGCCGAGCACGGCATCGGCCAGATGCGCATCGCCAGCCTCGGGCGCTACAAGAGCGCCGTCGACCTCGCGCTGATGAGCGCTTTGAAACGGGCTCTCGATCCGCATAACATTCTCAATCCCGGCAAGCTGTTGCCGGCGGGCCAGGGGAGAGACGCGCGTGGCGGTCGATGAGCGGGTGCTGCGCGGCGCCGCGGCCGCGCCGCTCGGCACGGAGGAGGCGGACCGCCGCATCGGCAGGCCGCTGCCCCTGGCCGAAAAGGTCGTGGCCGCGTTGCAGCGCGACATCGAGACAGGCCGATTCGCGGCCGGCGACCGGCTGCCGACCGAGCCGGAGCTGGCGGCGAGCTTCGGGGTGAGCCGCACCGTCATCCGCGAGGCGGTGTCGCGCCTCAAGGCCGACGGCATGCTCGTCAGCCGCCAGGGGGCGGGCGTCTTCGTCGCCACCGCGCCGCTGCAGCGCTCTTTCCGCATCCGCGACGAGGAGGTGACGCAGGGCGTCGCCCTGCGCGAGATCTTCGAGCTGCGCCTGTGCCTGGAGGTGGAAGCCGCGGCGCTGGCGGCGGTCCGGCGCAGCGAAGCGGATCTCGCCGTGCTGGCCCATTGGCTCGGCGAGATGGACCGCACCAAGCACGGCGCCGATGTCGGCGTCGGGGCCGACATCGAGTTCCATCGCGCCGTGGCCGCCGCCAGCGGCAACGGCAAGCTTGCCGATTTCCAGCGCTATCTCTCCTCGCTGCTCTCCGAGAGCGTGACCATCGCCCGTACCAACACGCTCAAGCAGCCGGCGCTGGTCGATGCGGTGATCGAGGAGCACCGGCGCATTCACCGGGCCATCGGGGAGGGCTCGGCCGCGCGGGCCCGCGAGGCGATGCGAAGCCATCTGCTGCATGCGGCCATGCGCCTCTCGGTGATCGGCGAGGCGGAGGCGGCCCAGCTGGCCTGACGAGCCGGTCAGGCCTGGTCCACCGCGACATAGACGACGATGCGCAGCTCCGGCAGCACTTCGGGGATCAGGGTCGTGTGCTGGAAGGCCGAAGTGCCGCGCGCGGTGCGGTAGACATAGATGCCCTCGCCGGCGTCGGTCACCTCCTGGTCCGCCCACATCCGCCGGAAATCGGCGCTGCAGGCGCTCATCTGCTCAACCAGAGCGGCCAGGTCGGCGCTGCCGGCGGCCCGGCCATAGTTCAGGCGGAGCTTCGCCACCAGGCTGCGGGCGTCCTGCTCCCAGTTGGGCATGGCCTTGCGCTCGTGGGGGCGGGTGAACATCAGGCGGAGGACGTTGCGCTCCGCCGCCGGGATAGCGCCGAAGTCGCCGAACGTCCGGGTGTTGGCGGCGTTCCAGGCGAGCACGTCGAAGCGCTCGTTGCGGGCATAGGCGGGGCTGTCGATGCGGTCGAGGATGGCCTGGAGCTTGGCGAGGGCCGAGGCCGGCGGGGCCGGCGGAGCGGCGAGGGCCGGCCCGGCCTGAGCCAGGGCGAGGAGGTGCAGCCGCTCCACCTCGCTCAGCCTCAGCGCGCGGGCGAGATTGTCGAGGAACGGCGCCGAGACGCGGATCGCCCGACCCTGCTCCAGCCACGTGTACCAGGTCAGCCCGACCCCGGCGAGCGCGGCCACCTCCTCGCGGCGCAGGCCGGGCAGGCGCCGGCCGCGCCCCGCCGGAAGCCCGACCGCTTCCGGCGTCAGCCCTGCCCGCCGCGCCTTCAGGAATCGGGAGAGCTCCTCGCGCAGCTCAGCCATTGCCGGCGCGCTCCGATCCTGGTGTTGGCAGTGCTGGCACGATTTCTCCTCTGCACGGGATCGCCGGTCTCATGGAAGATCCGCCCGGGATTCGCGGCGGAGGCGGCATGTTCGTCATCATAGTCCTGTGGGCGGCGTTCTTCGTGATCAATTTCAACGTCGCGATGATGATCCCGCTGCTGCCCTTCATGCAGCACGACATCGGCCTGACCCCCGGCGAATCGGGCCTGGTGCTGGCGGCCTTTCCCGTCGTCGCCCTCCTCGCCAATCTCGCCCTGGGGCCGTTCATCGACCGCTACGGGCGCCGGCGCTTCATCGTCGCGGGCGCGGCCGGCTGCGCCGGGCTCCTGCTCGCGACCGCCGCCGGGCACAGCGCCGCGCCGGTGGTGCTCGGCCGGGCGGCGACCGGCCTGTTCATGCCGATGGTCGGCGCCTCGGTGTTCGCCGCCATCGCCGACCACGTGCCGCCATCGGGCCGCGCCCGCGCCGCCGGCATCGTCACCTCGGCAGCGCCCATCGCCTTCCTGGTCTCCATGTCGCTCGGGCTGCTGCTGGGCGGCCTGGTCTCCTGGCGGGCCTCGCTGATCCTCTTCGCCGCCGTCTGCCTGGCCCTGGCCGTGGCGGCATCGGCGCTGCCGGCGGCCGCGGAGATGCCCGGCGCGCCGGTCTCCTGGCGGAGCTACCGCGAGCGGCTGCTGCCGCGCTCGCCGGCAAGCGGCACGGGCCTGCTGCTCGCCTGCTATTTCTGCTGGTCCGCCGGGATGTATGTCTTCCTCGGGCTCTATCCCGGCTGGCTGGTGCAGCACGGCCTGGCCGGTGCGGGCACGGGGGTGATCGGCCTGGTGCTGTTTCTCGGCGAGCTCGGCGGCCTGGCCGGCGCGCTCCTGTCCCCGCGGCTGTCGCGGCTCTTCGGCCACGGCCTCGTCGCCTGCGCCATGGCCTCGCTGGCGATCGCGCTGCTGATGCCGCTGGTCCCGCTCGGCGTCGGCAGGCCGCTGGCCCAGGCGCTCGCCTATGGCCTCTTCGCCTTCGGCCGCGACCTGATGCTCGCCCTGATCCTGGGCGGCGCCATGACGCTCGTTCCCGCCGGCCGGCGGGGCAGCCTCAACGCCACGCTCAACGCGGTCTACCAGAGCGGCGCCACGCTGGGCGGGCTGGCGAGCGCCCGGCTCTACGGGCTGCGTCCCGACTTCACGGCCAATGCGGCCGTCGCCTCGGCGGTGTTCGCCGCCTGCGCCGTCATGCTCTGGATCCTGGCGCGGCTCCGGCCGCGGGCCGATGCGCTCGTGGCCGAGTGACGCCACGTCGGGCCGGACGAGGCGGCTCGCTTGCCCATTGCAAAATCGCGCGAAGCCGCTTACGAACGGCAGCACATCAAGAGTTGGGCCGACGCCCAACGCCAACCTGCTTCCCGAGCAAGGTGGCGCTCCCGATGAGGGAGGATGTGGCCGAACCGGCAACCAAACGGGTCCCGCCACAGCGTCTGCTCTCTCGCGATGCAAGGGGACTGGTCCGCCCATGGCGTGCCGGTCGCCGAGGACGACCGAGCCGGCCGCCCGGTGCCGGGGACAACGAGACAGACCGATGCCGATCAAGATTCCCGACGATCTTCCCGCCCGCGCCACCCTGGAAACCGAGGGTGTGATGGTGATGCGCGAAACCGATGCGGTGCGCCAGGACATCCGGCCGCTGCGCATCGCCCTGCTCAACCTGATGCCCAACAAGATGAAGACCGAGACGCAGTTCGCGCGGCTGCTCGGCGCCACGCCGCTCCAGGTCGAGCTGACGCTGGTGAAGATCACCAACCACGTCTCGCGCAACACGCCGAGCGAGCACATGATCTCGTTCTATCGGACCTGGGAGGACGTCAGCGCCGAGAAGTTCGACGGCCTGATCGTGACGGGTGCGCCGGTGGAGCTGATCCCGTTCGAGGAGGTGACCTACTGGGACGAGCTGCGTCGCATCTTCGACTGGAGCCAGATCAACGTCCACGGCACCTTCAACATCTGCTGGGGCGCGCAGGCCGCGGTCCATCACTTCCACGGCATGCCCAAGCATGCGCTGCCGAGCAAGGCGTTCGGCGTCTACAGCCACCGCAACCTGGCGCCGGCCTCGCCCTATCTGCGCGGCTTCTCCGACGACTTCTCCATCCCCGTGTCACGCTGGACCGAGGTGCGGCGCGAGGACATCCCCGCGGCGAGCGGCATGAGCGTGCTGATGGACTCCGACGAGGCCGGGCTGTGCCTGCTCCACGACCCCGCCCATCGCTCGCTGCACATGTTCAACCACATCGAGTACGATTCCCAGTCGCTGGCGGACGAGTATTTCCGCGACCTCGGCGCGGGAAAGTCGATCCAGCTGCCGCACGGCTATTTCCCGAAGGATGACCCGAGCCGCCAGCCGCAGAACCGCTGGCGCAGCCATGCCCATCTCCTGTTCGGCAACTGGATCAATCAGATCTACCAGACCACGCCCTTCGACGTCGCGGCGATCAGCGAGGGGCTGGCCGCCGCGAGCGGCAGGCGGCCAGCCGACGCGCCTCAGCCCATCGTCACCACGAGCTTGCCGAACGGCCCGCGGTCGAGGGCGGCGAGGGCCTCGGGCAGCTCGGCCAGGCCGTAGCGGGCGCCGATCACCGGCTTCAGCGCCAGCCGATCGACGGCGCGGACGAAGTCCTCCAGGGCGCGGCGATGGCCGACGCCGATGCCCTGGACGGTCAGCCCCTTCAGCATCAGCGGGCCGACCGGCCCGGACACCTCGAAGCCGTCGAGCACGCCGATCACCGAGATGCGCCCGCCCATCGCCGCCGCCTCGATCGAACGGCCGAGATGGGCGCCGCCGACGATCTCGAGAATATGGTCGGCGCCGCGGTCGCCGGTCAGCGCGTAGACCGCCTCCACCCAGTTGCCCGCCGTGCGGTCGACGACATGGGTGGCGCCGAGGGCCTTGGCGCGGGCGAGCTTCTCCGCGCTGCCGGAGACGACGATCACCTCGGCGCCCTGCGCCCGGGCGATCGCCAGGCCGAACAGGGCGACGCCGCCGGTGCCGTGCACGAGCACGGTCTCACCGGGCCGGACCTGGGCGCGCTCGGCCAGGGCGAACCAGGCGGTCAGCCCGGCGCAGGGCAAGGTGCTCGCCTCTTCGTCGTCGAGGCTCGCCGGCGACGCCGCCAGCCAGCTCTCGGGGACGGCGATGTACTCGGACAGCACGCCCTGATGGAAGCCGCCGAGCGTCTTGTAGGGCGGCCGACGGGCGTTGCCGGCGTTCAGCCCATCGATCCAGCCGGGGATGAAGGTGGAGATCACCCGGTCGCCCGGCTTGAACCGGTCGGCCCCCGGCCCCGTCGCCACCACGCTCCCCGCCATGTCCGACGCCGGAACGAAGGGAAAGGTGAGCGGCAGGCCCATGCCGGTCTCGATCACCAGCTTGTCGCGGTAGTTCAGCGACACCGCAGCCACCTTGACCAGCACCTCGCCCGGGCCGGGGTCGGGGATCGCAGCGGTGCCGAAGCTCAGGCGATCGCGGCCGATCGCGTCCATGGTCCAGCGTCTCATCGTCATGTCGTGCTCCCAACGAAGCGCCCGCAGGCGGTCGGCCTACGATAGCGTTGCGCCATTGTCGCCAGTGACGATAAGATGTCTCAGAATTGGTGCCTTCGAGGCGACAATGGTCGATCATCTCTCCGGCCTCGCCATCTTCGTCGAGACCGTGCAGGCGGGCGGGTTTTCGGCCGCGGCGGTGCGGCTGAACCTGTCGCGGTCCGCCGTGGGCAAGACCGTGGCGCGGCTGGAGCGGCGGCTCGGCGCGCGCCTGTTCCACCGCACCACGCGCAGCCAGGCGCTCACCGAGGACGGCCAGGCCTTCTACGAACGCTGCCTCCGGGCGCTGGCCGAGATCCGCAGCGGCGAGGCCATGCTCGAATCCGGCAAGCGCGAGGTCGTCGGCCGGCTGCGCGTCTCCATGCCGGTGCTGTTCGGCCGCCGCTGCGTCGCCCCGATCCTGACCGGGCTCGCGCGCCTGCATCCCGGGCTCGAGCTCGACCTCAACTTCAGCGATCGCTTGGTCGACCTGATGGAGGACGGCTTCGACCTCGCCATCCGCAACGGCGGCACCGGCGACGGCGTCGGCCTGATGACCCGGCGGATCGGCAGCCAGCGCATGACCGTCTGCGCCGCGCCGGCCTATCTCGCCGAGCACGGCACGCCCCGCGGCATCGCCGATCTCGGGCGGCACGAGGCTGTGGTCTATGGCCGGCCCGGCCTGGTCAAGTCCTGGCTCTTTCCCGCCGACGGTGCGCCGCCCGTCGCATTCCAGCCGCGCAGCCGCCTGCGCTTCGACGATCTCGACGCCATCGCCGACGCGGCCGCCGCCGGGGCCGGCCTCGCCTGGCTGCCCTGCTGGCTGATCCGCGAGCATGTGCGGGCCGGCAGCCTGGTGCGGGTCCTGGCCGACCATCCCGGCCTCGTCTTCGACATCCACGCCGTCTGGCCGCAGACCCCGCATCTGCCGCTGCGCGTGCGCCTCGCCATCGACCGGCTGGCCGAGGCCCTGCCGGATCCGCTGAGCTGAGCGGCGTCCGACGCGGGCCCGCCGCCTCCGCGACGCGGAGACGGCGGGATGTCCGCGCGCGGGGGAGCGGCTATGACCGCATGTCGTTTGCCGGATGGATCGTACCGGTCTTGTCGGCCACCAGCATGGCGAGCAGCATCTCCACCAGGCCGCCGGAACCGCCCTGGCCTGGCGCCGCCCCGACCATGAGCTGGGGCACCAGCGGCAGCCGGCCGTTCTCGATGGCTTCGGCAAAGCGCAGCAGCACCTGGCTGTGGAGCTGGTATTGCGGGCCGCCATAGGCCTCGACCTGCTTGTCCGTGGCCTCGGCCTGGGCGAGGCCGATGGCGCGGATCTTGTCGGCGTCGGCCATGCCGATGGAGCGGATGCGGTCGGCCTCGCCCGCGCCCTCGATGCGGGCGCGCTCGGCCGCCGCCTTGGCGGAGACCTGGATGGTCTCGGCCTCCTGCCGGGTCTGGGCGAGCTTGGCCTTGCCTTCGTTCTCGCGCAGCTCGATCGCCAGCGCCGAGGCGGTGATCTGGGTCTGCTGCTCGGCGATGGTCTGCTTCTCCCGCAGCGTGCGCTCCTGGACCGCGGCGACCTCCTGCAGCTTGTAGGTCTCGACCTTCTCCACCGCGATCTGGCGCTCGCGCAGCTGGGTGAGGATCTGCTCGATGCTCTGGCCGTTGCCCGAGCGCGGCGTGCCGATCAGCACCTCCTGCAGCTCCAGGCTGTAGGCGGCGAACTTGGCCCGCATCTCGTCGCCCGAGCGCGCCTGGATCTCGCTGCGCTCCTGCAGGAGCTGGATGATGGTCTTGGTCTGGGCGATGTTCTTGAAATAGGCCGAGATCATCGGGTCGAGCGTCTGCTCCACCAGGCGGCGGATGTCGCCGAAGCGCTGCACCACCAGCGGCGCCTTCATATAGTCGATATGCACCACCACCGAGAGCGGTAGCTGCGGCTCGAAGGCATCGCGGGTGATCAGGCTGATCTCGGAGAGGTTCTCGTCGAGGCCGTGCGGGCCAGACTGCTCCCGCGTCCATTTCAGGACGAAGTTGGTGGTCGGGACCGGCACGATCTTGCCGGCATAGGTGTTGAACGCGTATTTGCCGGGCAGGAGCGGGCGCGTCCACACGCCGCGATGGCCGGGCTCGACCAGTTCGCCGTGGCGGTAGCCGTCGCCCGACTGGTCGAGGCCGGCACGGCCGGTATAGGAGACGACCACGCCGACGGTGCCGACCTCGATCACGGTCTTGGCGACGAGCTCCACCGTGGCGAACAGGCGGTTGAGGTAGTAGCTGCCGTCCGCCAGCACCTGGTGCTGGCGTCCGCGATAGCCGCCGGCGCCCAGGAATTTCTCCACGTCCTGGAAGTTGTTGTGGAAATACGGACTCCCGGCCTCGTGGCCGACGCTCGGGGCGATGATCTCGCCTTCGGGCAGGGCCGGGCCGTCATGGACCGTGACGATGCCGATCACGTCCTGCGCATCGCGGATGACGACGGGCTGGAAGCCGTCGCGATCGGCGATGGAGGCCGCCATCTGGCTGAACAGCGCCGTGTCGGCCGTGTTGAGCTTGATCGCATAGGTACGGTCGCGCGTCAGCACGACGAACTGCGCGAGGTTGATGGCATAGGTGCCCTCGCGCAGGATCTTGCGCTGCGGGCCGCGCTGGCCGCCCGCGTCGAGGAAGCCGCGGACATCCTGGAAGTCATCCGCCGTGAGGTTGCCGGCCAGCGTCTGCGTCGGTGGCAGCGGCACGCCGTCGCGGGCGAAGACATAGCCGATCTCGCCCTGGGCAATGGTCACCAGCGGCACGCTGTGCACCCGGTACTGCAGCGGCACCAGGAGGTGGAAGCCGCCGCGCAGCACCTCGGGCTGGAAGCCCGCCTCGCCCCGCAGCGCGATGAACCCGCCGGCGACGGAGCCCGCCGGGCTCCACAGCTTCTCGCAGATGCCGATGCGGTTGTTGGCGATGTAGCGGATGGTGCCGCTGAGGAAGAAAAGAACAACGATTGCCGCGACGCTGGCGAGCGCCGGCAACGGCAGGGGAAGATTGGCGTCGAACATCGATATCTCCTTCGCGGGAAGGGCGATGCGGGGGGCAGGGCGGACGTGCGCGACCGTGGCCGGCCGGCTCGGCCGGTCGGCGCAGGTTCGGGCAATGCCAGGCTCGATCTCGGCCCGGATCGACGGGATCGATGCGATGCCGCGCGATCCGGCCGTCGCCGGCCAGGGGCCATCGCGGCCCTGTCGGGCGCGCAGCCTCCCTGCGACGTCGCTACCGCCGGGACGGGGATGCTGGCCTGTCGTTTTTCGGGAGAATCTGCCGCCGGGCCGTGAACCGGCCGGACGGATGCGAAACGGATGATGGGATCATCGTTCTCTGCTTCCCCGATCCCTATATCGGGGTCAATTCGATGCGATTACTTCATCGTCACCGGAACTCTACTTTAGCACCGGGCGGCATGGGCACTCATGCAATCGGCGCAGGGTTCCCATGCGGCATGGACATGCCGGCCGCGGGCGGAGTCCGCGCCGTCGATCAGCCCAGCGCGGCGCGGATGAGCGTCTCCGGCGCCGGCGCGTGCCAGACGCTCTGGTAGACGGAGACGACCCGCTCGCGCGTCACCTCCAAGGCCGGCAGGGCGATCCAGGCCGGCACCTCCAGGCCGAGCAGCGTGGCGACGGTGGCCGTGGCCACGGTCACGCCCTGATCATAGGGCTGCTGCGCGCCGACACCCCTGACGAGATCGCCCTGCGCCAGGGCGACCGCAATCTCGGTGCCGAGATCGATGGTCGTGACCGGCAGGCTGCGGCCGCGGGCCCGCAGTTCCGCCAGCACGGCGATGGCGGGCGTGTCCCAGATCACGAACAGCCCGGCGAGGCCGGGATGGTCGTCGAGGCAGCATCCCACCATCGGCCCGACCTGCTCCATCTCGCGGAACTTCACCGTGTGCAGCCGGATGTCGGGCCGCTGGTCCGCCATCCACTTGCGGAAGGCGATCTCGCGCTGGGCCGCGACGAAGAAATCGAGATTGTAGGACACCACGCCCACCATGCCCTCGTGCGGGACGCAGGGCGCCAGCAGGCGGGCGCCGATCTGGCCGAGGCCGAAATTGTCGGCCGAGACCAGGCAGGCATAGTCGGTCCCGGCCCGCAGCGCGCTCGGGCTGTTGTCGATCAGAATCAGGTGGATCCCGGCGGCCGAGACCTGGCGATGGGCCTCCGCCACGCCGGAGTTGGAGACCGGCAGGCTGATGATGGCGTCCGGCCTCCGGCGCACCAGCCGCTCCAGCGCCCGCACCTGCGCGCCGGCGTCGAAGGCGCAGTCCACCACCTCCAGCACCGTGACGGCAAAGCGGCCGAGGGTGGCGACGATGCCGGCCAGGTGCTGCCTGGCCCAGTCGCTCTGGCGCGTGTGCAGGACGACGGCGACCGTGAATCCCGCGGCCCGCGCCGTCGCGGCCTCGGCCTCGCCGAGGCGCAGCCTGTCGGGCGAGGCGGGCCGCTCGCCATGTGGCCCGAGGCCGAGGATCGCAGCCGGCCGGTCCGCCTCCGGAGCGCCCGACACCCCCGACGCTCTCTCGCTCATCTCTGCCTCCCCGGCCGCGATGGGGCCGCATGCCGGTCGTCCGGCGCCGGCGGCCGGGCCGGCGCTGCCGCCGCCGGCTCGCGCAGCCGGGCCTGGGCCTCGGCGATCAGCGCAGGCAGGTCGGGATGCAGCATCGGCGTGCCCCGGCCGACCCAGGCCGCCAGCATATCGGGCCCGAACAGTTCGTCCACGGCGATCAGCGCGGCGCCGGCGAGCGCGGCCGAGCGGCCCATGGTGGAGCGCACGATGGCGAGGTCCCGCGTCGCCAGCGGGTGCGAGTTGCGGTAGACCGCCTCGCGCACCGCGGCGAGCAGGATGTCGCCGGTCTGCGTCAGCTCGCCGCCGAGCACGATGCTCGAGGGGTTGAGGGCATTGGTCAGGGCGGCGAGGGTGGTGCCGATCAGGCGGCCGCACCGCGCCAGGATCTGCGCTGCCGCCGCATCGCCGAGCTGGGCGGCGAGGCCGATCTCCGGCACCGTGATCGTGCCGCGGGCCACCGCCTCGGCCAGGCGCCGGCTGCGGCCGTCGCGGGCTGCGGCCTCGGCCGCGCGCCGCACCGCTTCGCTCGCGGCCAGCGTCTCCAGGCATCCGCGGTTGCCGCAATGGCAGACGAGGTCGCTGCCCTCTCCCACGGGAATGTGGCCGATCTGGCCGGCAATGCCCTGCGCGCCGCGGTGCAGGCGTCCCTCCGAGACGATGCCGGCGCTGATCTCCTCGCCGAGCTCGACGAACAGCACGTCGCGCGGCCGCGCCGGGTCCGGCGGCCCGAACTCGCCCATGGTGGCCATCTGGATCGAGCTGCGGACCCAGACCGGGGCCCGGTGCCGTGCCACCAGCGCTTCGACCGCGGGATAGGAGGCCCAGGACGGGGCAAAGGTCAGGCGCTCCAGCGTCATGGCCGGGCCGGACGGTGTCTCGACGGCGCCGGGAACGCCGATGCCGATGCCCCACAACGCACGCTGCTGGTCCTGCTGCTCCAGCACCCAATCGAACAGCGCATGCAGGCGGGCGAGGAGGGGCTCCGGCCCGGCCGCGAGGTCGGCCGGCTCGTGATGTTCGAACAGCACCCGGCCGGTGAGGTCGGCGAGCCCGACATCCAGGGTCGAGCGGTCGAGATTGGCGACGAGGATGCCGCCGGCATCGGCGCGCAGGCGCACCGTGCGCGGCGCCCGGCCGCCCATCGAGGGGCGGCGCTCGCCCTCCTCGATCAGTCCGAGCTGGGTCAGCGTCGCCAGGCGGTCCGTCACCACGGCGCGCCCGAGGCCCGAGGCCAGCTCCAGTTCCAGGCGTGTGGCGGCGCGGCCGGTGCGGATCAGGTCGAACACCGCCAGCAGGCTGTGCCTCTCCGAATCGATGGGGCGCTCGGCCACCGCCGGCTCCGAAGGCTTGGCGCCCCTCATTCTGCGAATCCGTCCCGCTGCTGGCGCAACTTACGTCCACGCCCGCTTCCGGAACAACCGAACGGTTCCGGCACGTTTTCATCTTATGTTGTAAATCAACAAAAGTAAGCCTCATTCTGCAGAATGGATTGAAAACCCGAAGCGGCTGGCCTATGGTCCCCCCGGCCCGTGCGGGAAGCAGCGAAAACGCTGCCGGCGGGGGCGGCGTCCGGCCCGTGCGGCGGACGCTTCGCAGGGAGATCCGAGGGCGGCATGGCCGGGGAAGCAGCAATCGAGCAGGAGGCGCCGCGCGCCTTCGATCCGCATCAGCGCGACACCGTCGCGGCCGCCATGGCGCGCATCATCCCGAGCGACGAGACCCCCGGCGCCCGCGAGGCCGGCACCATCGACTTCCTCGAGCGCTTTCTCTCCGGCACCGGCTTCATCTATGCCAAGCCGGACGGCAGCGGCTTCGAGACGCTGAGCGGGCGCCACGAGCAGGCCTGGCGTCGGCGCATCGACATCCTGCGCCGGCGCTATGCCGAGGGCGTGCGCGAGCTCGACGGCCGCAGCCGGCACCGGTTCGGCCGCGACTTCGTCGCGCTCGCCCCGCAGGAGCAGGACGAGATCCTGCGCGCGGCCGAGCGCCACGAGGCCTGGCCCGGCGGCGAGGCGCCGGCGGCGGACGCTGGCACCGGGCCGGCCCTGCAGCAGACCAGCGCCGAGATCGACCTCGACTTCCTGCCGCTCCTCGTCCTGCACACCCGCCAGGGCTTCCTCGCAGATCCCGTCTATGGCGGCAATCGCGACCAGGCCGGCTGGCGGGCCATCGGCTTTCCCGGGCCGGCCTCGCTGGCGGAGGTGCACAGCGGGCGCTATTCCACCCTGGCCTGGTTCGCCGAAGGCCACACCGATCCTTCGTTCGAGAACAGGAAGCCGCACCATGGCGCGTAAGCCCAGGCCCGACCGCGCCGAGGTCTGCATCATCGGCGCCGGCGCTTCCGGCGCCACCGCGGCCAAGGTGCTGACCGAGGCCGGCGTGCGCGTCGTGGCGCTCGAGCGCGGGCCCTGGCGCCGGCGCGAGAGCTTCGGCGGGGACGAGCTCGCCAACATCAACCGCTACAATCTCTGGCCGGATCCGCTGCTCAACCCGCGTACCGCCCGCACCTCGGCGGCCGAGCCGGCGCGCGAGGAGCTGTTCTGCCCGGTGCCGCAGATGGTCGGCGGCGGCACCGTGCACTGGCAGGGCTGGCTGCCGCGCTTCACGCCCAACGATTTTCGCCTGCGCACCATCGCCGGCCCGCTGGAGGGGGCGAGCCTGGCCGACTGGCCGATCGGCTATGACGAGCTCGAACCCTACTACGACAGGGTCGAATGGGCGTTCGGCGTCTCGGGCCTGGCCGGCGCCAACCGTTTCGAGGGGCCGCGCAGCCGGGGCTACCCGTGCCCGCCGATGCCGATGTCGCGCTATGCCGAAAACTTCCACAGGGGCTGCGCGGCGCTCGGCTGGAACTCCTTCCCCACGCCGCAGGCGGCTCTCTCGCGCCCGTTCGGCGGCCGCCCGGCCACCGTCGTCAGCGCCTTCGCCCAGCAGCACGGCGACCCCACCGGCACCCGCTCCAGCGCCCTCAACGTCTTCGTGCCGCAGGCCGCCGCCACCGGCCGCTATGATCTCAGGCCGGACTGCTACGTCCGCGAGCTCGTTCTCGACGCCGAGGGGCGGCTGCGCAGCGCCGTCTACGAGGACGCGGACGGCGACCTCGTCGAGCAGGAGGCGGACCTGTTCCTGCTCGCCTGCGGCGCGGTCGAGAGCGCGCGGCTCCTGCTGCTGTCGCGCTCCGGCCGCTTTCCCGCCGGCCTCGCCAACGGCAGCGATCTCGTCGGGCGCAACGTCACCTTCCACGAATACAGCGCCGCGATCGGCTTGTTCGACGACCCAGTCTACGCCTGGGCGGGCGGCGGCTATGTCAGCGCCTCCAGCTTCCAGTTCTACGAGCACGACGAACGCCGCGGCTTCGTCAGCGGCGGTCATGTCGCGGCGGCCGGGGTCGGCATTCCCCTGCCGATCAACTGGCGCCTGCCGGGCGCGCCCGCCTGGGGCGCCGAGGCCAAGCGCGTCGATCGCGAGGCGTTCAACCATTCCATGGCGGTCGCCATGGTGCTGCACGACATGCCGCAGCACGACAACCGTGTCGACCTCGACGACGGCATGGTCGACGCCTGGGGCCTGCCGGTCGCCCGCATCACCCTGACGCCGCACCGCAACGACCTCGACCAGGGCCGCTTCCTGATCGATCGCAGCGCCGAGATCCTCGAAGCGGGTGGGGCGCGGAGCGTCACCAAGGTCTATGCCGAGCGCGTCACCGGCAACTGCTCGCACCAGCACGGCACCGCCCGCATGGGCGATGATCCCGCCGCCTCGGTGCTGAACCGCTGGTGCCAGGCCCACGAGGTCGACAACCTCTTCGTCATCGACGGCTCGTCCTTCCCGACCGGGACGGGCGCCAATCCCACCCTCACCATCATGGCCAATGCCTGGCGCGTCTGCGACCACATCCTCGCCAACCGGGGACGGTTCGCGCGCGCCGGCCTGGCCGCTTCGGGAGCAAGCCGATGAGCCGCTGGCGCCTCGCCTATCATGCCAATTGCTGGGGGCCGCTCGGCGGCAACGCCGTCGGCGTCACCTCGATCACGCAGCTCACCTACCGGACCTTCGGCGACATGGCGCGGGCCGCCCGCGAGATCGCCGCCGCCGGCTACGAGGGCATCGAGCTGTTCGACGGCAACCTGCTCGACGGCGAGGGCGACGGCTTTCGCGATCTCCGCACCGCCCTGGAGGCGACGGGCCTGAGGCTCGTCTCGACCTATAGCGGCGCCAATTTCGTCTTCGGCGAGATCTTGGAGGAGGAGCTCGCCCGCATCGAGCGTGCGGCCCGGGCCGCGGCCGCGCTCGGGGCCGAGCACCTCGTGGTCGGCGGCGGCGCCAAGCGGGCGAGGGGCCTGGCGGGCGGAGATTTCGACGCGCTCGCCCGCGGGCTCGACCGCGTGGTGGCGCTCGCCCGCGCGCATGGGCTGAACGCCCATTATCATCCGCATCTCTCCACCATCGTCGAGAGGCCGGACGAGGTCCGCCGCATCTTCGGCAAGACCGGTATCGGCTTCTGCCCGGACACGGCGCATCTTGCCGCCGCCGGCGGCGTGCCGGCAGAGATGGTGCGCGAGCACGCCGGCCGGATCTCCTATGTCCATCTCAAGGGCTGGCGGCGCGATCCCTTCGCCTTCACCCCGGTCGACGAAGGCGACTGCGACAACGCCGCCGTGCTGCAGGCGCTCGCCGAGATCGGCTATCGCGGCTGGATCACCAACGAGCTCGACAGCTGGCCCGACCCGGCCGAGGGCGCGCGCCGCGGCCACGCCTTCGTCAAGGCGCGCATGCCTGCGGACTGAACCGGCCGTCCGGCCGCAACAACGAACGAAACTGGGAGGAAACAATGCGCATGTCACGTCTGCTGCTATCTTCGGCCCTGGCCCTCGGGCTCGCCGCCATCATGGCTCCGGCTGAGGCCGCCGACCCCAAGGCCGCCTTGGCCAGCCTGCAATCGTCGGTCCTCAGCCTCGGGCCGAACGGCGAGAAGCCGGAATCCGCCGCCGTCGTGCAGCTCACCGACGACGAGCTCGCCAAGATCAAGGCGATGAAGGCCAAGGCCGCGATCGTCATGCATTATGCCGGCAATGACTGGTCGCAGGCGCAGATCGACGGCCTCAAGACGCAGTTCGGCGCGATGGGCATCGAGGTGGTCGCCGTCACCGATGCCGGCTTCAAGCCGGACAAGCAGGTCGCCGACATCGAGACCGTGATGGCGCAGAAGCCGAACGTCATCGTCTCGATCCCGACCGACCCGGTCGCCACCGCCAATGCCTACAAGACCGCGGCCGATGCCGGGGTCAAGCTCGTGTTCATGGACAACGTGCCCAGGGGGATGCAGGCCGGCAAGGACTATGTCAGCGTCGTCTCGGCCGACAATTATGGCAACGGCGTCGCGGCGGCCCACCTGATGGCGCAGGCCCTCGGCGGCAAGGGCCAGATCGGCATCGTCTATCACGCGGCCGACTTCTTCGTGACGCGCCAGCGCTACGACGCCTTCAAGAAGACCATCACCGAGAGCTATCCCGAGATCAAGATCGTGGCCGAGCAGGGCATCGGCGGCCCGGACTTTTCCGGCGACGCGGAGAAGGCGGCCTCCGCCATCCTGGTGTCGAATGCCGGCGTGAAAGGCATCTGGGCCGTGTGGGACGTTCCGGCCGAGGGCGTGATCTCCGCCGCCCGCACCGCCGGGCGCGACGACCTCGTGATCACCACCTGCGACCTCGGCGAGAACGTCGCCATCGACATGGCCTCCGGCGGCTTCGTCAAGGGCCTCGGCGCCCAGCGTCCCTATGACCAGGGCGTGACCGAGGCCAAGCTCGCCGGCTACGGCCTTCTCGGCAAGGCGGCCCCGGCCTATGTGGCGCTGCCGGCGCTCCCGGTCTCCAAGGACAACCTCGCCGATGCCTGGCAGGCGGTCTATCACAAGCCGGTGACCGACAAGATCAAGCGCAGCATGGATTGAGAGGGCGGGGCATGGCCGGGCGAACCGTGCAGGACGGGCCGCCCGGACCTCCCGATGCATGATCCAGGGGACCGATGAGCGACACCGAGAGCGGCACGGTCGCGGCTTCCGATGCGAGCCTCGCCGTGCGCATGGCCGGCGTGTCCAAGCAGTTCGGCGGCGTGCGCGCGCTGGAGAGCGTCGACTTCGCCGTCCGCTTCGGCGAGATCCATGCGCTGCTGGGCGAGAACGGCGCGGGGAAGTCGACGATCCTCAAGATCCTGAGCGGCGTCCAGGCTCCCTCGGCCGGCACGGTGGAGATCGCCGGCTTGGCCGTGACCGACTTCACGCCCCGGGCGGCGCAGGCCGCCGGCGTGACCATGATCTTCCAGGAGACCAGCCTGGTGCCGACGCTCACCGTCGCGCAGAACATCTTCCTGACGCGGGAGGTCAAGGTCCACGGCCTGATCGACGACCGGGCGGCGGCGGCCAAGGCCCGGGACCTGTTCGCCGAGCTCGGCGTCGACATCGACCCGAACGCCGCGGTCGGCGAGCTCGGAGCCGGGCAGCGCCAGCTCACCGAGATCGTCAAGGCCTGGTCGCAGAACCCGCGCGTGCTCATCCTCGACGAGCCGACCTCGGCCCTGTCCGGCAACGAGGTGGAGCGGCTGTTCGCGCATGTGCGCCGCCTGAAGAGCCAGGGCCTCGCCATCATCTACGTCTCCCATCGCATGGACGAGATCTTCCGCCTGGCTGACCGCGCCACCATCCTGCGCGATGGCCGCCATGTCAGCACCGGCGCCATCGCCGGGATGACACTGGAAGGGATGATCGCCGACATCGTCGGCCGGCGCTCGCGCGGCTTCTCCGACGTCGCCCGGCACAAGGCCGAGATCGGCGAGGCCATCCTGGAAGCGCGCGGCCTGTCGGGCCGGCACAAGCCGCGCGACGTCGATCTCGTGCTGCGCCGCGGCGAGGTGGTCGGCATTGCCGGCCTGCTCGGCAGCGGCCGCTCCTCGCTCGCCCGGCTCCTCGCCGGCATCGAGCCGATCACCGCCGGCGAGATCCGCGTCCGCGGCCGGCCGATCGCCATCGCCAGCCCCCGGGACGCCATCGCCGCCGGCATCGCCCTGGTTCCCGAGGACCGCGGCCGCCAGGGCTTCGTCGCCGCCCATTCCATCACCAGCAACGTCGCCCTGCCCAACCTCGACCGTCTGTCCGACGCGGGGTGGGTCTCCGCCCGCCGCACCAACCGCCTGGTCGACGACGCCATCCAGCGCCTGCGCATCCGCACCCCGTCGCGCGACAACCCCGTGCGCAACCTCTCCGGCGGCAATGCCCAGAAGGTGGTGATCGCCAAATGGCTCGCCGCCGGGCTCGACGTGCTGGTGCTGGACGAGCCGACGGCCGGCATCGACATCGGCTCCAAGGCGGAGATCGTCACGCTGGTTCGCGAGCTCGCGCGCCAGGGCAAGGCCATCCTCGTGCTCTCCTCGGAGCTGCAGGAGCTGCTGGCGGCCTGCGACCGCATCCTGGTGATGTCGGAGGGGCGCATCGTGCGCGAGATCGCGCGGGACGAGCTCGACGACCCGGCGGAGTCCGCCGGGGGCGACGCCCTGCATCAGGCCGAGCAGCGGCTGCAGAAGGCGGTACAGCAAGCCAGAGGACATGCCGTTTGATGAGCGACCAGGCCGTTCCCAGTCCCGCCCGCCGCCTCCTCGCCAACTGGCGGCAGTACATCATCTATATCGGCTTTGCCGCCATCTTCGTGGTGTTCGCGGTGACGCTGGGCGAACGCGGCTTTCTCGATCCCAACAACCTGCTCAACATCGTGCGGCAGACCGCGATCATCGCCGTCATGGCCGTGTCCATGACCTTCGTGCTGAGCGCCGCCGAGATCGACCTGTCGGTCGGGGCCGTCGCCGGCCTCGCCTCGGTGGCGACCGCCATGGGCATCGACCATGGCGGGCTCGCCGGCGGCGTCCTGGCCGGACTTGCCACCGGCCTCATCGTCGGCAGCATCAACGGGGCGCTGACCACCATCGTCGGCATCCCCTCCTTCCTGACCACGCTCGCCATGATGGGCATCGCCCGCGGCACCGCGATGTGGATCAGCGGCACCGCGGCGATCCCGATCCTCGACCGCACCTATGCGGCGGTGTTCGGGGGCGGCAATCTCGGGACCGTGCCTTCGCTGCTGATCTGGATGGTGGTGCTCGGCGCCGTCGGCCATGTCGTGCTGCGGCGCACCAGCTTCGGGCGGCGGGTCCTGGCGACCGGCGGCAACGAGACCTCGGCCCGCTACAGCGGCGTCGACACGCGGTCGATCAAGTTCCGCGTGCTGCTGATCTCGGCTCTCGCCGCGGCCGTCGCCGGCATGCTTTATGCCGGCCGGCTGCGCTCCGGCCGCTTCCAGTTCGGCGAGGGCGACGAGCTGTCGGTGATCGCTGCCGCGGTGCTGGGCGGCACCAGCCTGTTCGGCGGCGCCGGCACGGTGATCGGCTCGATCATGGGCGCGCTGATGATCGGGCTGATCAACAACGGCCTGGTGCTGATGGGGCTGGAGTTCAGCCAGCAGCTGATCGCTCGCGGCGGCATCATCATCCTGGCGGTGGCGATCAGCCAGACCCGCGCCCGGCGCTGAGAGACGTCAGGGCTCGAATTCGAGCCCGTTGCCGATCTTGTCGAGCGTGAGCAGCGGCGCGGCCGGGATCCTGCTGCGCTTCACCAGCGAGGTGTCGGTCTCGATCGTGCCGGTGGCGACCTGCTTCACGTGCGTGAGATAGTTGATGCGGGTCTCGGTGAGGGCGCCGGTGTTGCGGGCGACCTCGGTCGAATCGTAGCCGATCAGCTGGAGCTGTCCCTGCCTGTAGCGCAGCGCATAGGTGTTGCGCTCCATGTCCCAGCTGCCCGCGGACGAGAAGAAGGAGACGCTGACCCGCAGCGTGCCGTGCGCGATGACGATGCCGCCGTTCGCCATCGGGTCCTCGAGCGTGGGCTCGATTCGGCGCGGGATCAGCGCATGATCCTGCGCCACCAGGGCGTAGCCGCCTTCCCGGCGGGCGATGGCCACGGCGAGGATGCGCGGGTTGGTGTCGAGCGCCTGCTCGCCGAGGCCGCCCTTGTTCGAGACGATGTTGTGCGGATCGGCGTCGTGCAGCACCAGCGCGAGGTCGGCCCGTCCGTCGCCGCTGAGGTCGCCGGTCGCCTCCGCCTCGAGCTTCCACCCCGGCGGCACGAGCCCCGCCTTGGTCGCCGCCGTCGCCGGCAGGGTGGGATAGGCGACGTCGGGAATGACGAGATCCTGGGCGCTTGCGCCCGAAGCGGCGAGGAACAGCAGGGCCGAGACGAGGCAGCTGCGCATGGCGGTCTCCCGGCCGGTCGGGCGGCGTGCCGTCTTCTAGAGCAAAGCGCGTTTGGGCGGAAACGCTGCTTTGCTGCAGCGGCTTGTTTCGATGCGTCCTTGCGGGTCTTGGTGTGTCCGCCAGATCGCAAACCGCCTAGGCACGCCGTCGCGGCGGCGTCGATCCGCTGGTGACGGGCGCAAGGCGGCCTGCCGTGCCTCGCTTTTCTGCCGCGCTACGGCACGGCGAGGATGCAAAGCACCGCTGCGAGCAGCGAGGCCGCCATGCGCACATGGTTCCAGAAGGTCCAGTCGACGAGATAGCGCTGCCACAGGCTCGCAGCGTCCGGCGTGCCCGGCTGGACCACGGCGAGCGCGTCGTTGAGCGGCACGTTGCACGCCATGGTCACGCCGATGCAGCCGACGAGATAGAGGAGGCCGGCGGCGATGACGGGCCAGCCTCCGCCCTGGCTCCACCACAGGACCGAGCCGGCGGCGAGCACCAGGCACACCAGCCCGGTGCCCATGAAGGCGAGCATGAACACCGGGTTGATCACCGTGATGTTGATCGACTGCATCGCCGCCACGCCCTGCTCTGGCGGCAGGCGGCCGAGCGCCGCCATCACGAAGCTGGAGAAGGCGAAGAAGATGCCGGCGACCAGGCCGCTGCCGATCGCGGCCGCGACGGTGAGGACGAGGAGCGCGCGCTCAGTCATGACGGCCTCCCCAGATGCCGGTGGCCGCAGCCGCCCGGGCGAAATCCGTAAAGTCGCGCGGCGGGCGGCCGAGTGCCTGCTGCACGCCTTGCGCCGTCGGGGCGTTGCGCCCGTCGAGCACGGTGGTGAGGAGGTGGAGGACGAGGTCGACGAAGATCTGCGGCACGCCCTCGCGGACGAGCGCGGCCCGATAGTCCTCGGGGCTCACCTGGACGAAGGCGATGTCGCGGCCGGTGGCGCGGGCGATCTCGGCCGCCGCATCGGCGAAGGTCAGCGCCCGCGGCCCGGTGATCTCATAGAGCCGGCCGGCATGTCCGGGGGCGGTCAGGGCCGCGACGGCGATGTCGGCAATGTCGTCGGCGTCGACGAAGGGCTCGGCCACCGCCCCGACCGGCAGGGCGAGAAGGCCGGCCCGGATCGGCTCGAGGAAGACGCTCTCGCTGAAGTTCTGGCAGAACCAGCTGGCGCGCAAGATCGTCCAGGGGACGCCGGCGGCCTGCAGCGCCCGCTCGGCGTTCTCCGCCTCCGGCTCGCCCCGGCCGGAGAGCAGCACCAGCCTCTCGACGCCGCTCGCCGCGGCCCGGCGGAAGAAGGCGTCGACGGTCTCCAGCGCACCGGGCACGGCGAGGTCCGGCTGGAACGCGACATAGGCCGATGTCGCGCCGGCCAGCGCCGCGTCCCAGCTCTCCCGCCTGTCCCAGTCGAAGGGCGGCGTGCCGGCGCGCGAGCCGATCCGCACCGCATGCCCGGCCCGCCGCAACCGCTCCGCGACCCGGCGGCCGGTCTTGCCGGTGCCGCCGAGCACGAGCGTGACGGAATCCTGCTTCTCGATTGCCATTGAGGTGTCCTCCGATTAATATGAGTAAGGCTCACATTCATGAAATGTGATAAACCCTCATATTGTGGAGGTCAAGGGCCCATGGCTGGTCGGAGAGGCGAGGCAGTGGAGCCGGGGGGGCAGGCCGGCGAGGCGGCCGCGGCCCGGCGCATGCCGGCGCAGCAGCGCAGCCGCGAGCGGCTGGAGCGCATCCTGGCGGTCGCCTCCGGGTTGATCGCCGAACGGGGCAGCGACCTCCTGCGCATGAGCGAGGTGGCGGAGCTCGCCGGAATCTCGATCGGCTCGCTCTACCAGTACTTTCCGGACAAGGGCGCGATCATCCGCGCCCTGGCGGACCGCTACAGCGCCGAAAGCCGGCGCTGCATCGAGGAGGCGCTTGCCGGCGTGCGCGACCTCGACGGCCTGCTCGCGGCCTTCGAAGGCCTGGTCGACCAGTACCACGCCATCATGCTGGCCGAGCCCGTGATGCGCGACATCTGGTCGGGCATGCAGGCGGACAAGCAGCTGATGGCGATCGAGCTTCGGGAGAGCCGGGCGATGGGCGCCCTGCTGGCCGAGGTCATGGCCCGCGTCCATCCCGCCATTGCGCCGGACCGCATCGCCGCCACCGCCTTCCTGATCTGGCAGCTCGGCGAGGCCACGATGCGCCTCGCCGTCTCGCTCGACCGCGCCGAGGGCGACGCGCTGGTCGCCGCCTACAAGCGCATGACCCTGCGCGAATTGGCGCAGCCGTGAGGGCCAGGCTCGGCGGCCCGTCTCCGACCTTGCCGATCAGCGCAGCAAGCCGGCATCGACAGCCAGTTGGCCTGCCTTGGTGAGTTGACCGCAGCGCCAGACGCTGCTGGCCAGAATCGAGCTCGCACCGGGTGCGCTGTTCCAGGCGAAGTAGAGCAGCCCGGCAAGTCTGCCTTGGCGGGCGTAGGGGCGGAAATCTCCGATGATCTCCTCGACGAGCCGCGCGCGCTGCGTATCGTCGACGGGACAGCCTGGGCTGTCGTTGTCGATGCCCCACTCCGTGACCCAGCACGGCTTTCCCCCGGCGCTTGCCCGGGGACGGCAATCGGCCAGATCGTATCGGGCGATACGCTCCCTTCTCAATGCGGCGGCGCTGTCATGCTTGGTATCGGGATAGATATGAACGGCATAGGCATCGACGAGATCATCCAGGCCGTGCGCGCGCAAATAGCTCAGCGTCGTATGGATGCCGACGATGTCGCCCTTGGCCCAGCCGGGAAGCGGCCCGTCGTCCTGATCGTAAGTACCGAGCCCCGCCGTCATGATCGGCGTCTGGCGGTTGAGCGCCGAGTGATCGCGGATATCCTTCAGCACCGCCAGGATCTTCAGATATTGGCGGAACCCTTGCGCAACGCGCCGTCCCTGCGGATCGCTTTCCAGATCGGCGGGGCCGAGCTGCCGGGCGCGGCCGGTGGGCCTGGCGAATTCGGGGTTGGTTCCCGAGAGATTGATCTCATTGCCGAGCTCGTAGCCCGCCAGAACGATTCCCTTGGCTTCCAGGCGGTCCATGATCGGCTGAAACGTCGCGCGGAACCGATCGGGATCGGCGGCGGAAAGCGGCGTTTTCCCGAAGGGGTCATAGCCGCCGAAATGGTAGATGAGCCATTCGATCCTGATGCCGTGCTTCCATGCCCGTTCGGCATAGTCGACGCCCTTGTCGTCGAGCGTGATGGAGGCCCGGATCACCGAAACGCCGGACGCGTGTATCGCATCCAGCATGGCGTCCTGCTCGGACGCGCCGAGGATGTAGGGATTGATGACGTTGACGCCGGCAACGACCGCGTCCCGGGCCTGCGCGGGCGAAGCCGACAGCAGGACCGCACCCAGGATGACGCCGGCAACGGCGATGATCTTGTCCCCTGCCATCATCGGACCTTCTGTGCCGCCGCCGGAAAGGACGGGGATTAAGAATCTGCCAATGTGGCTGCCGGATGGTGGGCTTCGAGCAAGGCCTGCCCGGGTCGGGGCAGGAGGTGTCCGTTCCCTACCGTTCCTCGCGCCGGAACGGCGTCAGCAGCGCGGCCGGCGCCACGGCGTTGCGCGAGACCAGCGCCATGGCGAGGATGGTGAGGAGGAAGGGCAGGATCAGGAACACCTCGTAGGGAATGTGCCCGAGGCCGCTCGCCTGCAGGCGCAGCTGCAGCGCGTCGATCGCGGCGAACAGCAACGCCGCCCCGGCGCAGCGCCAGGGGTCCCAGCGCCCGAACACCACCAGGGCGATCGCCACCCAGCCGCGTCCCGAGATCACGCCGAAGGTGAAGGCGTTGAACTGCGCCATGGAGAGGAAGGCGCCGGCCACCCCCATCAGCGCGCCGCCGAGCATCACCGCCTGGAAGCGCATGGCGAGGACCCCGACGCCGGCCGAATCCGCCACGCGCGGGTTCTCGCCCACCATGCGCAGCGCCAGGCCCCAGGGGGTGCGGTAGAGCAGGAAGGCCGAGAGCGGCACGGCCAGGATCGCCGCATAGACCAGGACGAACTGGTTGAACACCGCCGGGCCGAGCACCGGGATCTCCGACAGCCAGGGGATCGGCACGGTGGCAAAGCCCTTGATGCTGGGCGGCGTCGACTGCTGGCCGAAGATGAGGCGGAACAGGAAATAAGCCAGGCCCGTCGAGAACAGGGTGAGCCCGATGCCGGCGACGTGCTGGCTGAGGCCGAGCGCCACGGTGAGCACCGCGTGCAGGAAGCCGAGCGCCGCGCCGGTGGCGATCGCCGCCGCGACGCCGATCCAGGGATCGCCGGAAAAATAGGCGGCGGAGAAGCCGGTCATCGCCGCGATCAGCATGATGCCTTCGATGCCGAGATTCAGCACCCCGGCGCGCTCGGAGATCATCTCGCCGAGCGTGGCGAAGAGCAGCGGTGTCGCGATCCTCACGATGGCGGCGAGGAAGCCGACCTGGAAGATCTGGTCGAGCACGGCGCTCATGCTGCGGCTCCGGCCCGGCGGATGCGGTGCGTGGTGAACAGCAGCGCCACCAGCATGGCGATGAGGGCGGTGCCCTGCAGCACGTCGGCCAGGAACACCGGCACGCCGGTCGACCGCGACATCGCCTCGGCGCCGGTCATGACGATAGCGAAGAAGATCGCCGCCGGCACGACGCCGAGCGGGTTGAGCCGCGCCAGCATGGCGATGACGATGCCGCTGTAGCCGAATCCCGGCGACAGGTCGCTCATCACCTGGAAATGCACACCGCCGACCTCGCCGACGCCGGCGAGGCCCGCCAGCCCGCCCGAGATCAGCGCCGTGGCGACGAGCACCCGGCCGACCGCGATGCCGCCATAACGCGCGGCGGCCGGGTTTTCGCCAGTGACGCGGATGCGAAAGCCCAGCGTGGTCCGCGCCATCAGCACCCAGACGAGGCCCGCGGCGATGAAGGCGGCGGCGACGCCGAGATGCAGCCGCGTGCCGGTGATCAGGCGCGGCAGCGCCGCCGCATCCTCGATCGGCGGCGAGATGGGATAGCCGCTGAACGGGTCCTTCCACGGCCCCTCGATCAGCGCCATGACCGCGTAGAGCACGACCGAGTTGAGCAGCAGCGAGGTGACGACGTCGTCGACCTTGAGCTTCACCCGCAGCAGCGCCGGCACCAGCGCCACCAGCCCGCCGGCCGCCGCGCCGGCCAGCGCCATGGCCAGCATGGCGAGCGGGCCGGGCATGGGAATGGCGCCAACGAAGGCGGCGGCGACGGCCCCGGCCATCAGCTGCCCCTCCGCGCCGATGTTCCAGAACCGGGCACGGAAGGCGACGGCGACCGCAAGGCCGGTGAAGATCATCGGCGCCGCCTTGACCAGCGTCTCCGTGGCATTGAACTGCGACCCCAGCGCCCCGGCGAGCATCAGCCGATAGGCTTCGAGCGCGTTGGCGCCGGCGAGCGCGATCAGGCCGCTGCACAGTACCAGCGTCGCCGCCACCGCGGCGAGCGGCAGCGCGAGGCCCAGCCAGGGCGCCGCATCGCTGCGTGCCTCGAGCTTCCACCTCATGCCGCCTCCCTCACGCCGCTCATCAGGAGGCCGATGCGGGCAACCGTCGCCTCGGAGGCGTCGAGCACGCCGGCGATTTTGCCCTCGTAGAGCACGGCGATGCGGTCGGAGAGCGTCAGCAGCTCCTCCAGGTCCTCGCTGATCACGACGAGGCCGCAGCCCCGCGCACGCAATGCCAGGAATTTTTCGTGGACGAAGCGCGTCGCGCCGATGTCGAGGCCCCGCGTCGGCTGCGCCGCCACCAGCACGGCCGGATCGAGCGCCAGCTCGCGCGCCAGCAGCGCCTTCTGCAGGTTGCCGCCGGAGAGCGCGCCGGCCCGCACCATCGGTCCCGGGCAGCGGATGTCGAAGGCGCGGATCTGCTCCTGCGCAAAGGCGAGGATGGCGCCGGGCTTGAGGAGACCGCCGCGGCTGAAGGCCGAGGTGCCGATGCGCGGCAGCACCAGGCTGTCGGCGAGCGGCAGGCTGGTCACCAGCCCGTCGGTCATCCGGTCCTCGGGGATGCGCCCGACGCGGCGGGCCATCATCGCGTTCGGGGTGAAGCGCTTGATGGTCTCGCCGCGCACCGTCACGCCGCCTTCGCTCGGCGTGATCATGCCGGCGATCACCCCGGCGAGCGCCGTCTGGCCGTTGCCGGAGACGCCGGCGATGCCGACGATCTCGCCGGCGCGCACGGAAAGGCTCGCGCGCCGGAGCGGCATGCCGGCATGGCCCGCGGTCGAGATGCCGTCGAGGGCGAGGACGACGTCTCCCTTCGTCGCCGGCGGTCGGACGGGCGGCACGATCTCCTGGCCGCACATCAGCCGCGCCATCGCCGCCGCGCTGGTGTCGGCAGGGGCCTCGATCTCGCCGGCGACGCGGCCGTGGCGCAGCACCAGGCAGCGGTGGGTGAGCGCACGCACTTCGTTCAGCTTGTGCGAGATGAAGATGATGCCGAGCCCCTGCGCCGCCATGGCCCGCAGCGCGGCGAACAGGCCGTCGACCTCGGCCGGGGTCAGCACCGCCGTCGGCTCGTCGAGGATCAGGATGCGCGCGCCCCGGAGCAGCGCCTTGACGATCTCCAGGCGCTGCTGCTCGCCGATCACGAGCGTCGAGACCGGCCGGTCCGGGTCGAGGGCGAGGCTGAACTGCCGCTCGATGCGGGCAAGGCCGTCCAGTCCGCCGGTCCGGTCGAGCCGCCCGCCACGGCCGGGCAGGCCGACCAGCAGGTTGTCGAGCACGCTGAGGCGCGGCGCCAGGTGGAAATGCTGGTGCACCATGCCGATGCCGGCCGCCAGCGCGTCCGCCGAGCGGGCAATGGTCAGCGGCCGGCCCTCGACGGCGATGGTGCCGGCATCGGCGCGGTAGGCGCCGAACAGGATGTTCATCAGCGTCGTCTTGCCGGCGCCGTTCTCGCCGAGCAGGCCGAGGATCTCGCCGCGCCCCAGCGTCAGGTCGACGTCGACATTGGCGGGAATGCCGGAGAAGCTCTTGCAGATGCCGCGCATCGCGACGAGCGGGGACGGGAAGGGCGGCATGGAGAGGAACGCTCGTGAGCTTTCAGGCGGCCACCGGCCGTGCAGACCGACGGCCGGGCATGACTGCGGTTGCTGCAGCCGACGGTGCGCAGGCGCCGGGATCGCGGCTGCGGCAACCCGTCGGGCGTCGGTCAATCCGAGACCGGCGTCGCCTCGTCGACGTCGACCCGGAAATTGCCGTCGAGGATCTCCGCCTTGCGCTTCTCGACGAGGTCCTTCACCTCGGCCGGCAGCTTGCTCTCGAAGGCGCCGTAGGGCGCGAGGTAGGAGCCGCCCTTGCCCATGCGCGAGAAGTCGCCGTAGTCCTGCGCCGTGAACACGCCGGCCTTCACCAGCTTGATCGCCTGGGCGACGGTCGGGTACATGTCCCAGACCGGGCCGGTGATCACGGTGTCGGGGGCCAGGCTCGACTGGTCGGACATGTTGGAGATGGCGAGGATCTTCTTGTCCGCCGCCGCCTCGATCACGCCGAAGCGCTCGGCATAGATCACGTCGACGCCGGCATCGATCTGCGCGATCGCCGCCTCCTTGGCCTTGGGCGGGTCGAAGAAGGAACCGATGAAGGTCACCTTCTTCTTGACGGCCGGATTAGCCTCCTTGGCGCCGGCGAAGAAGGCGTTGACCAGCCGGTTGACCTCGGGAATGCCCATCGCCGCCACCGCGCCGACCGTGCCGGACTTCGACATCTTGCCGGCGATCAGGCCCGAGAGATAGGCCGGCTCGTGGATCCAGTTGTCGAACACGCCGAAATTCGGCTCGGCCGGCCCGGCGCCGGAGCCGAACAGGAAGGCGACGTTCGGAAACTCCTTGGCAGTGCGGCGCGACTCACGCTCGGCGGCGAAGGCGTCGCCCAGCACCAGCTGCATGCCGCCGGTGGCATATTCGCGCATGACGCGGCCGAAATCGGCGGCCTGCACCTTCTCCGACCATTTGTACTCGATGCCGAGCTCCTTCTCCGCCTTCTGCAGGGCGACGTGGATCTGGTGGTCCCACGGCTCCTCGATCGGCGTGGCGAAGATCGCGGCGACCTTGAGCTTGGCGTCCTCGGCGCGGGCGCGGATCGGCGGGGCCGCGGCGATGAGCCCCAGGCCGCCGGCCACGATCACGCGTCGGCGCGTCCACCCCGCGCCATGGTCCCCATTGCCCCTCGTCATGGTCTTGCCCCTCTGTTCGCAGCTGGATGTGCCGGAGGTTCTGCGGCCGCTGGCGCGCCTCCAATCCGCCCAGTGTGGCGGCCGCCTCCTGTCTTGTCCAGATGGTCAAATGAGGAGGGCGGCGTGGCGCGGCTGGGATAAGGACGTCGCGGCGGTCGCAGGGGCGTCATCTCTGGAGCCGGCCGTCGTCATGCCGAACAAAAGGTCAACCGCCTCCGGGATGTTGCGCCGCCATCGCCAGTCGTATCCGCGACCCGCACCGGTGCGGCTTCTCCGGTCGCGGCGTTGTTGCGGCGATGACGCGGTGCCGGTGGAATCGTCGGCCGATCCCGGGGAAAAGCGCCTGCATCCACGAAAAGGACTCACTCCGCCGCGATGGATTGGCGCAACAAGGGGCGGGCGCTGAGGGACAAGGCACTATCTGATCGGCACGCGCATGCTTCGACTCTGGGTCCGTCTTCTCGCCTTCCTCTTCGCCGTGATCTCCATGGTGGCGCTGTCCGCCGCCGCCGTCCTCGGCTCGGTGCTGGCCGACTTCGACCGCGAGCTGCCCGACTATGGCGGGCTGAAGAGCTACGAGCCGCCCGTCATGACGCGCGTGCACGCCGCCGACGGCTCGATCCTGGCCGAATATGCCCATCAGCGCCGCCTGTTCCTGCCGATCCAGGTGGTTCCCAAGCTGGTGATCGGCGCCTTCCTGTCGGCGGAGGACAAGAACTTCTATTCCCACCCCGGCGTCGATCCCGCCGGCATGCTGCGGGCCGTGTTCATCAACCTGCGCAACCGCGGCTCGGGGCGCCGGCCCGAGGGCGCCTCGACCATCACCCAGCAGGTCGCCAAGAACTTCTTCCTCACCAACACGGTCTCCTACCGGCGCAAGCTGGAGGAGGCGCTGCTCGCCTTCCGCCTGGAGGAGGCCTATTCGAAAGACAAGATCCTCGAGCTCTACCTCAACCAGATCTATCTCGGTTCCGGCAGCTACGGCATCGCCGCCGCCTCGCTGGACTATTTCGGCAAGCCGGTGAGCGAATTGTCGGTGGCGGAGGCCGCCTATCTCGCGGCCCTGCCCAAGGCGCCGAACAACTACAACCCGGTGCACGACCACGACGCCGCCATTGCCCGGCGCGACTGGGTGATCGGGCAGATGGCCGAGAACGGCTACATCACCGCGGCCGAGGCCCGGGCGGCCCAGGACACGCCGCTGACCGCCTCGGCCCACCACCAGGATCCGGCCGGCGTCGCCCAGGCCGACTATTTCGCCGAGGAAGTGCGCCGGCAACTGCTCGACCGCTACGGCGAGGACCGTCTCTACGAGGGCGGGCTGTCGGTGCGCACCACGCTCGATCCGCGGCTGCAGCACGAGGCGCGCACCGCCCTGGTCGACGGGCTGGTACGCTGGGACCAGCGCGAGGGCTATCGCGGCCCGGTCGCCAACCTGCCGCTCGGTGACGACTGGGCCGCCGCCCTGGCCGCACAGAAAGGGCTCGACGACATCGCGCCCTGGCGCCTCGCCATCGTGCTGGACGCGGGGGCGGACCACGCCCGCATCGGCCTGAAGCCGCAGGCCCCGACCTCCGGCCCGAGCACCGAGCCCGAGACAGGCACGCTCGACCTCGCGGGCGTCGCCTGGGCCCATTGGGCGAGCGGGCCGCTGCGCGGGCGGCGCATCACCCGTGTCAGCGACGTGGTCAAGACCGGCGACGTCGTCTATGTCGAGCCGACGAAGGGGGGCACCTATGCCCTGCGTCAGGTTCCGGAGATTTCCGGCGCGTTGGTGGCCATGGATCCCTTCACCGGCCGGGTCCTGGCCATGGTCGGCGGCTTCTCCTTCGACCAGAGCAACTTCAACCGCGCCACCCAGGCCTATCGCCAGCCCGGCTCCTCCTTCAAGCCGTTCATCTATGCGGCGGCGCTCGACAACGGCTACACGCCCTCGACCCTGGTGCTCGACGCGCCGATCGAGATCGATCCCGGCGGCGGCCAGCCGCTCTGGCGCCCCGTCAACGACGGCGGCAAGTATTACGGTCCCCGCACCCTGCGCTTCGGCCTGGAATGGTCCCGCAACGTCATGACCGTGCGCCTGGCCGAGGACATGGGCATGCCGCTGATCGC
Organism: Labrys wisconsinensis; assembly: GCF_030814995.1. Lineage (GTDB taxonomy): Bacteria > Pseudomonadota > Alphaproteobacteria > Rhizobiales > Labraceae > Labrys > Labrys wisconsinensis. Next base: position 75,545 of record NZ_JAUSVX010000015.1, read on the forward strand.
CGACTATGCCAGGCGCTTCGGCATCTATGACGACATGCCGCCCTATATCGCCATGTCGCTGGGCTCGGGCGAGACGACGCTGATGCGCATGGCCACGGCCTATGCCATGCTCGCCAATGGCGGCCGGCAGCTGAGCCCCACCCTGATCGACCGCATTCAGGACCGCTGGGGCGAGACGATCTACCGCCACGACCAGCGGATCTGCCAGGGATGCGACGCCGCGGCCTGGCAGGGCCAGGACGAGCCCCGCCTGATCGACGATCGCCAGCAGGTGCTCGATCCGCTCACGGCCTACCAGATCACCTCGATGCTGGAGGGCGTGGTGCAGCGCGGCACCGCCACCGTGCTCAAGGCGCTCGACCGGCCGATCGCCGGCAAGACCGGCACCACCAACGAGTCCAAGGACGTCTGGTTCATCGGCTATACCCCGCACCTCGTCGCTGGCGTCTATATCGGCTACGACACGCCGCGCGCGCTGGGCTACGGCGCGACCGGCGGCCATGTGTCGGCGCCGATCGTCGGGGAGTTTCTGCGCGCGGCCCTGGCCGGCAAGCCGGCCGAGCCCTTCCCGATCCCGCCCGGCATCAAGCTGATTCCGGTGGATGGCGCCACCGGCCTGCGCACCGCCGACGCCGGCGGCGGCTCGATCCTCGAGGCCTTCAAGGTCGGCACCGCGCCGCCGGAGACCTACAGCGTCATCGGCAGCGGCGGTGCCGAAGGCCAGTCGGAGGAGCGGCCGGTGGTGATGGGGACGGGCAGCCTCTATTGAGCGCCGCCTCTCAGACGCCGGGATGGTCCGGCCCGATCCAGCGCTGGGTCAGGCTCCAAAGGGCGCTGCCGAGCAGCGCCAGCACCAGCACCGAGGCGGCGGCGATGGCGATGAAGTGCATCGGCGCGCGCTCGGGGGTGATCCAATGCCAGTCGCTCGTCGCGCCATGGCCGATGGTCCGCACCACGTAGACGTCGTCGTAGACGGCGATGTTGTAGAGGTTCCACAGGGCATAGCCGAACAGCAGCCACCCTGCGACCACGGTGAGGAACCAGCGCCAGGTGGTCCGACGGCTATCGGCTTGCATCGCGGCACTCGATCTTGGTGTTCATCTCGTCCCCTGCGGGCGCCCGGTCGGGGCGCGGCGGCGATTTTTCCAACGAAACGGTTCCGGGATCAATGGGGGACCCCGAGGTGCAAGCAGATTCGGAAGAGCCTGCCTGGCGGACTGCCCATGCCGGTTAGCTCGTGCAGTCGATGACGCCGCATTTGCGCACCGCCCCCACCATGCCCATGATGGCGTTCTGGCCGGGATAGCCGATGATCCCGGCATCGGAGATCACGAAGGACGGCGTGGCGTCGAAGCCGATCTGGTCGGCCAGGCCGATATGGGCGGCGATGTCCTTGTCCAGGGCGGGGGCGGCGGCCGCGGCCTCGATCGCAGGACGCGGCAGGCCCATGGCCGCGGCCAGGTCGAGCGCGCGCGCGCCCGTGGCGACGCCTTTCTGCAGGATCAGCTTCTTCTGGAACGCCTCGGCCGTCGCGCCGCCGTGCAGCCTGTGCACGGCGAGCTCGACCTTCGCCGCCTCCACGGAGAAGGGCGAGAGCACCGGGATGTTCACGAAGGAGAGGCGGATCCGGCCATCCTCGGCCGCGAGCGCCCGCAGTTCGGGAGCCGCGCGGCGGCAGGTCGGGCAATTGTAGTCGAAGAACTCGACCATGGTGACGGTGGCATCCGCGGCCGAGCCGGAGATCAGGCCGGGCAGGCCCTGGACCGCATTCATGAGATCGGCCGACAGGTGCAGGTTGGGCACCTGCCCGCCGTCGTCACCCCGGACGGTGTACCAGTAGTCCGCTCCCTGCGCTCTTGCGGGCCCGGTCAGCGCCAGCCCGGTGGCGCCGACGATGCCGGCCAGGAAGCTGCGTCTGTGCATCGCTCTTCGTTCCCTGTGACAGGATGATGCTTCCGGTCTGGCGACCGGCGGCGCGGACAAGGCACGGCATTCTTGTCCGAAGCATGGCCGAGATGGGCAGTCGAGATGGACATGATAGAGGCCGGCACGATGCCGGCAAGCCGCCCTCGTTCACGGACTCCGGTCGGGCGAGCCTTGCGAGCAATCCGGGCAAACCCCGCCCCGTGCGGGCGGGGCGGGCTTCGTGCCGGGCGCCGACGTCAGTGGATGGCTTCGATCTGATCGTGGCTCAGCACCCAGATATGGGCCGGCAGGGCGATGAAGTGGGCATCATCCAGGTATTTTTCATTGGTCTCGTCGGGGGCGATGGCCCACAGCAGGAATTTCCTGATCGCCTCGGCGGTCGCCGGGCTGGCCTGCCTGGTCGAGACAACGGCGTATTCGTAGTTGACGAGGGGATAGGCGTTGGCGCCAGGCGCGTTGACCAGGGTCAGGCGCTCGTCCGCCGGCGTCCTGGGCGTCAGCGAAGCGGCGGCCGCCGCGATCGTCTCGGGCGTCGGCAGGAGGAACTCCCCCGAATAGCTCTTCAGCATCGCGGTGCCGAGCCCGGCCTTGGCGATCTCGCCGTGGAGGCTGACGCCGAGATAGGTGATGGCATAGGGGGTCTGCTGCACCACCTGCAGCACGCCGAGATTGCCGTCCGCGCTCTTGGCGCCCGGCACCTCCGGCCAGGCGATCGACGTGTCGTAGCCCAGGCTGTCCTCCCACGACGGCGTGGAGAACGTCAGGTACTGGGTGAAGACGAAGGTATCGCCCGACCCGTCGGCCCGATGGACCGGAACGATGTCGTTGTGCGGCAGCGCCACGCCGGGGTTGAGGGCCGTGATCGCCTTGTCGTCCCATTGGCGGATGGTGCCGGCATAGATGGCCGCGAGCGTCGGGCCGTCCAGCTTCAGGTTTGCCGCATTGAGTCCGGGGAGGTTGTAGTTGACGGTCAGCGCCGAGATCGCCATCGGCACGTTGATGATCTCGGGTGTCCGCCTCTGCTGGCTGTCCGACATGTAGGCATCCGACGTGCCGATCTGCGCGGCGCCCGAGATCGCCTGCTCGAGGCCGACGGCCGATCCGGTGCCGTTGGTCGTGATATGCACGCCCTGATGGGTCCTGGCATATTCGGACGCCCAGACGGTGAACAGGGGATAGAGCAGGGTCGAGCCGGTCTCGACCAGGGTGAGATCTTCGGCCTGCGCTGGCACCGACGGCCCCGCGGCGAGGCCGAGGACGAGCGCGGCGGCGAGGGCGCTGGCGCGCACGACCGGGCGCGGCGAGTTCTGGCGGTTGATCACGCGCAATCTCCTCTTTGACGGCCGAGCGTCCTGCCCTCTCGCGCCGGGGACGGCAGCCGCGGTGTGCTTTTGTGTCGTTTGGATCCCGCCGTCGCGGCCCGCCGCCGCGCCCGGCCCGTCATCCCTCGAGCCGGTCGAGGTTCACGCCGGTTGTCTCGATCCGGAAGAGCCAGGTGACCGCCGCGCCCAGGATCGAGACCACGATCAGCCCGTAGAGCAGGGCCTGCGTGCCGATCGCCACGAGGAGGATCGGGAACAGGAAGGCGGTGGCGACGGCGCCGATCTTGGCGAAGGCCGCCGCAAAGCCCGCGCCCTTGCCGCGGATCGCCGTCGGAAAGACCTCGCCCGCCAGGAGATAGGTCTGGGCGTTCGGGCCCAGATTGGTCATGAAGTTGAACAGCATGAAGCCGGCGAAGATCAGAAGGGTCTGTGTCCCGCCGGTGAAGTTCGAGGACAGCGATGCCAGGAACAGGCCGACGGCGCAGCCGAAGAAGCCGAGGATCTGGAGCGCGATCCGGCCGACGACGTCGGCCAGCAGAACCGCGAAGATGATGCCGACGATCAGCAGGGTGGTGATCAGGGCGGCGCCCTTGGCGGCGGTGATGTCGTTGGCGATCAGGTCCGCGACGCTGCGGACATGGTCGGAATTGGCGCCGACCGCGGCGGCCAGGATCGTCGGCGTGAAGATGCCGATGCCATAGGTGCCGAGGTCCTGCAGGAACCATGGAACTGAAGCCAGGATCGTCGCGCGCCGGTTGGTCTTGTTGAACAGCGCCGCGAAGGTCTGCTTGGATTGATGACCCTCGACGGCCTGGCCCTCGCGGGCCGCGAGCTTGATCTCGGCGGGATATTGCGGCTTGCGCACCAGCAGCCGTTTCACCGCCAGCTCGGCCTTGTCGACATGGCCCCGCGCCGACAGCCAGTTCGCGCTCTCGACGATATAGAAGCGCCCGATCGTCACGAGGACGGCCGGGATGATCGCCGACGCGAACATCCAGCGCCACGCGCCGATCTCGGGCAGGGTCGAGAGGACGAGATAGCCGATCGCCGTGCCGCCGAGGGCGCCGACGGCCTGGAACGCGAACGCGCCCAGCACCAGCTTGCCCCGGCTGGTGCTCGGGATGCTCTCGGAAATGATCATATGCGCCGTCGGATAGTCGCAGCCCAGCGAAAGGCCGATCCCGAACAGGCAGATCACCAGGAAATAGACATTGGTGCAGAAGATGAGCGCCACGAGGAAGGCGACGAAGATCACCATCTCCGCGACGAACATCGGCTTGCGGCCGAAGCGGTCGGACATGCCCCCCAGGGCGACGGCGCCGACGAGGATGCCGAACAGGCTGGCAGCGGTGATGACGCCGTGCCACGCCGCGCCGATGTTGAACTCGCTCGACAGCAGGGGAAGGGCCACGCCGGTCATGAAGACGACGAAACCTTCGAAGAACTTGCCGGCGGCGGCGAGCGACCAGATCAGCCATTGCATGCCGGTCATCGGAGCCGCGAGAAGCCGGGTCCCGTCAGCCCACATCGGCAATTCGTCGATGTGATCCTGCACCGATTTTGATCGAGACGGGCTGTTCAAGGGGTACGCAGTGGTTTCGACCATGATGCGGCTTTCCTTCTGGCGAAGTACTGGCAAGCTGTTGGCATGACGTAACGTCAGAAATTCACGGGAGAACGGCGCGTCGGCAGGGGCTGATGTTCCCACGACTTGACGCGGGGCCGATCAGGACTAACCGTTTGTTGCGCTCTCATTTGACAGTGGGATGACAGCCGTTCGGCATTCTCATCATATCGCAAGCCGGATCGATCGATGCGGGCTCGGAGCCCGTCCGGCAAGCCGGCATCCCCGCGGCCGAGGCGCGGGTCGATGCCATGGCGCGGTGATCGCAAGGCGTGCCCGTGGGACCCGGGCCGCGATGCGCCTGGCGCTTGGGGACGCCCGGCCGTCGCGCGTCCTCAGATCTCGGCCAGATCCACCGGCTCTCCGCTTGCGGCGCCCTGATAGGCCGCCTCGACCAGGGCCAGGGTCTTCAAGTTGTCGTGTCCCGAGGTCGCCGACTCGCGGCCGACGCGGAGGCAGTCGATCCAGTGCTGCTGGATGGCCGCGACGCTCTCCTGGATATTGTGCCAGGGGCGCGAGGCCCAGGGCAGGAGCCTGGGAGACACGTCCAGGTGGCGTGTGCCGTCCCGTCCGGTCACGGTCATGTGATAGCCCTGCGCCAGGCGGATCGAGCCCTCGCTGCCGTCGATCTCGACCAGCGTCTCCGGGAAGGGCTCGACCGCGAGCTTCGTCGCATAACTGCAGTCGACGATCGAGGTCGTGCCGTTCTCGTGGTCGAGCAGCATGGTGGCGACGTCCTCGCCCCGGATCGCCGGGTTGACCCGACGCAGCCGCGCCGTGAGCCGCGTCACGTCGCCGAGCAGGAAACGGGCGATGTCGAGACTGTGGATGCCGAGATCCTCGACGATGAAGCGCTTGCCTTCGGCGAGATAGGGCTGGCCGCTGAACACGTCATAGGCCGAGCGGAAGGAGATGCGGCCGAAGAAGGGCGTGCCGATGGCGCCGCTGTCGATCGCGGCGCGCACCGCCTGGATCGGGCTCTGCCAGCGGAAATTCTCGTGCACCATCAGCGGCACGCCGGCGGCCTCGCAGGCCGCGACCATGGCGCGGGCGTCGGCCATGCCGGCGGCGAACGGCTTCTGGCAGATCACCGGCACGCGGTGGCGCGCCGCCAGCTCCACCAGCGGGCGATGGCTCGCCACCGTGGTGGCGATGTCGACGAAATCGGGCTTTTCCGCCGCCAGCATCGCCTCGGCGTCGGCGTAGCGCGCGGCGATGCCGAACTGGTCGCCGACGGCTGCCAGCCGGGCGGGATCGCGGTCGCAGATCGCCGTGATGCCGGCGCCGGCGATGTCGCGCCAGGCATGCATCTGGTTGACCGCGAAGAAGCCGCAGCCGATCAGGGCGCCCCGAAGCTCCGTCATGATCTCACCCGAGCCTGGCCATCTGGCGCAGCGCCACGCGCTGCTGCAGCCGGCGCTGCGCCTGGTCCACCACCACGGCGACGATGATCACCAGGCCCTTGATCACCATCTGCCAGAACGAGGAGACGCCCATCATCACGAGGCCGTCGGAGAGGATGCCGATGACGAAGGCGCCGACGATGGTGCCGCCGATCGTGCCGCGCCCGCCCGACATCGAGGTGCCGCCGAGCACGGCCGCGGCGATGGCGTTGAGCTCGAAGCTCTCGCCGGTGGCAGGATGCGAGGCCATCAGCTCCGACGAGATGATCAGGCCGACGATGGCCGCGCAGAAGCCGGAGAACATGTAGACGAACATCTTGACCCGCGAGACCCGCACGCCGGACAGGCCCGCCGCCCGCTCGTTGCCGCCGACCATGAAGATGTGGCGGCCGAGCGGGGTGGAGCGGGCGATGTAGGCGGCGGCCAGCGCCACCACCACCAGGATCCAGATCGACAGCGGCAGGCCGAGGATCTGGCCGGAGCCGATCAGGCCGTAGCCGGTGGTGCCGAGATCCTCGCGGCCGACCAGGTTGGGGAAGGTGCGCCCGTCCGAGGAGAGCAGCGCCAGGCCGCGGGCGACATAGAGCGTGCCGAGCGTGGCGATGAACGGAGCGACGTTGAGCCGGGTGATCAGGAGGCCGTTGATGGCGCCGATGACCACGCCGACCCCGAGCGTGATCAGGACCACCTCGACCACGTTGAAATAGACGGTGTAGCCGATCGGCAGCGCCAGGCCGTTCAGCACCAGCCCGCCCGCCACCATGCCGCACAGGCCGACGATCGAGCCGACCGAGAGGTCGATGCCGCCGGTGACGATGACGAAGGTCATGCCCATGGCCAGGAAGGCGTTGAGCGCCACGTGCTTGGACATCAGCACCAGGTTGGCGGTGCTCAGGAAGTTCGGCGCGGCAAAGGAGAAGAAGATCAGCACCGCGAACAGCGCGATGAAGGTGCGCAGCTTCATCAGGTTCAGTGCCAGCGATCCACCACCGGCGGCGGGCTGCGTCCTCGTATCCTGTGCGGCGGTCATGCGGTCCCTTCCCCAGAATGCGTGGCGGCCGGCCCGTGCCCGAGCGCGGAGGCGGCGACGACCAGCGCCTCGGTCGCCTCGGCGCGGTCGTAGAGGGCGGTGAGGCGTCCGTTGCTCATCACCGCGATGCGGTCGGACAGCGCCATCACCTCGTCGAGGTCGGAGGTGACGAAGATGATGCCGAGGCCGCGTGCCGCCAGCCTGCGCATGGTGCGGAACACGTCGGCCTTGGCCCCGACGTCGATGCCCCGGCTCGGCTCGTCCATCAGCAGCACCTTCGGCCCGGTCATCAGCGCCTTGCCGATCACCACCTTCTGCTGGTTGCCGCCGGAGAGCGATGAGACCTCCAGGGCCGGGTCGGCGACCTTGATGGAGAGGTCGCGGATGGCGTGCCCGACCGCAGCCTGCTCGCGGTCGGCGCGGATGTGGAAGCCGGCGGCGAGGAATTTCGCCAGGCTCGCCATGGTCAGGTTGGCGGCGACCGAGAGGATGGTGACCAGGCCCTCGCGCTGGCGGTCCTCCGGGATCAGGGCGAGGCCGCGCCGGATCCGCCCGGTGACGTCGCGCTCCTTGACCGGCCGGCCGTCGATGAACAGCCGGCCGGTGGCATGGCGATGGCGGCCGATGATGCAGTCGAGCAGCTCGCTGCGCCCGGCGCCCATCAGGCCGTAGACGCCGAGGATCTCGCCCTGGCGCACCGACAGCGAGACATGGTCGACGGCATAGCCGCCCGTCATGCGCGGCAGGCAGATATCCTCGGCCCGCAGCGCCTCGGCGCCGAGCGGGCGGTCCTCGGTCTTGGCGAAGTCCTTGGCGTCGGAGCCGATCATCTGGCGCACGATCCAGGCGACGTCGACGTTCTTCATCGCCTCGCGGCCGGTGATGCGCCCGTCGCGCAGCACGGTGATGAAGTCGCCGATGCGGATCAGCTCCTCCAGCCGGTGCGAGATATAGACGATGGCCACGCCGCGCGCCTTGAGGTCGGCGATGACGCGGAACAGGATCTCCACCTCGGCGGCGCTGAGGGCCGAGGTCGGCTCGTCCATGATCAGGATGCGGGCATCCTGCGCCACCGCCTTGGCGATCTCGACCAGCTGCTGCTGGCCGATGCGCAGGTCCTCCACCGGCGTCTTCGGGTCGATGCCGGTCTCCAGCCGCTCCAGGAACTCGGCCGCGCGGCGCTCCTGCGCGCGATGGTCGATGCCGCGCACGTCGCGGGTGATCTCGCGGGCGGCGAAGATGTTCTCGGCCACCGAGAGGTTGCCGAACAGGTTGAGCTCCTGGAACACCATGCCGATGCCGTGCTTCACCGCGACGCCCGGCGTCGGGAAGACCACGGGGCGGCCGTCGAGCAGGATGCGCCCGAGGGTGGGCTGCTCGACGCCGGCGATGATCTTCATCAGCGTCGACTTGCCGGCGCCGTTCTCGCCGACCAGGACGTTGACCGCGCCGCGGCGCACGTCGAAATCGGCCTGCTTCACCGCGACCGTGCCCGAATAGACCTTGCTGACCCCCTCGAGCCGGAGGACGACGTCGTCTGGCGCCTCCGTCATGACGCGGGGTCCAGGCTGATCAGGGCCGGGGTGAGCAGCGGCGCCTCGCCGGGCTTGGGCGGCGGGAAGGCGCCGGTGACGGTGAGCGAGCGGCCGACCAGGCCCTCGCGCGGCAGCTTCGACAGGCTCTGCCGGTCGACATAGGTGTTGAACGCCTTGCCGAACCGGGCGAAGGCCGTCTGGTCGGTGAAGCTGTTGAACGTGACGAAGTCGAGCGCGTCGCGCAGCACCGTGCCGCGGATCACCGGCCCGATCTGCACGGTGACGTCGGCCTTGCCGTCGCCGTCGGTGTCGACGCCGACCGTCGCCGCCCGCGTGCCGGTATCGGCCGAGACGATGCGGCCCTTGACCATTGCCATGTAGGTCCACGGCGCGTTCGGCTGCTCGCGATAGCCGTATTGGCGGCCGGCCTCGTCGGGATTGCCGCGCACCGCGGCGATCACCTCGGCGAAGGGCTTGGCCTTGCCCTCGAAGTAGGGGACGAGCTTGGCGTCCCAGAGGTCGGCGACCATCCGGTCGGGGTCGAAGGCGGCCGCGGCCTGGTCCTGCCCGGCCTGGACGTCGGCCGTGCGCACGATCTTGCAGCCCGGGAGCGCGAGGCCGGCGATGACGGCGGCAGTCAGGGTGAGGCTGCGCGAGGGCATCGTCGGCAACTCCGGAACATCACGAGGCGCGACGAAGGGAGACGGGCGCGGGCCGGTCCCCCTTCGGACGCCGCCGTCAGTTGGTCAGCGAGAAGGTCTCGAGCTTGCCGGCATTGTCGGCGTTGACCAGCACGCAGTCCATCAGCTGCTTTTCCTGGGCCGGGGCCTTGCCGGTCTTGATATAGGCGTCGGCCTGCTCGACCGCCATCTGCGCCTGGGCATAGGCCGGCTGCAGCACGGTCGCCTTGATGCCGCCCTGCTTGATGGAGTCGCGCACGTCGTTGGAGCCGTCGAAGCCGACGACGATCACGTCCTTGCGCCCGGCCGCGGCCAGCGCGGCATAGGCGCCCATGGCCATGGTGTCGTTGCCGGAGATCACGCCCTTGATGTTCGGGTTGGCCTGCAGGATGGTCTCCATCTTGGAATAGGCTTCCGGCTGGCTCCAGTTGGCCGACTGCTGGGCCACCATCTTCAGGTCGGGATAGTCGTCGATGACGTCGTGATAGCCCTTGGAGCGCACGCCGGCGTTGGTGTCGGACTCCTTGCCGACCAGCTCGACATAATTGCCCTTCTCGCCCATCAGCTTGACGAACTCCTGCGCGCCGAGCTGGGCGCCCTGGTAGTTGTTCGAGACGATCTGCGCCACGGCGACGCCGGTGGCGGTGATCTCGCGATCGATCAGGAAGGAGGGGACGCCGGCGTCCTTGGCCTTCTTGACCGCGGCGACGGTGGCGTCCGCGCCGGCATTGTCGAGGATGATGGCCTTGGCGCCGCGGGCGATGGCGGTGTCGATCAGCTGGGACTGCTTGTTGGCGTCGTCGTCGTGCACCAGCACGAGCGTGTCGTAGCCGAGCGCCTTGGCCTTGGCGGCGGCGCCGTCGGCCTCGGCCTTGAAGAAGGGATTGTCGTGCGAGGGGGTGATGATGGCGATCAGGTCCGCCGCCATCGCGCCGGCGCCCGTGCCGAGCACGAGCGCGCCGGCGAAGGCCGCGCCCATCAGGATGCGCTTCAAGGTCATGGTGTTCCTCCCGTATCAGTCGTCGGATCGTATCTTCGATCTTGGGCAGTGCAGACGCGGGGTTGGCCCCCCGCCCCGTTCTCAGGTGATGCGCCGGATCGAGTCGGCGATCTCCTGGGGCTCGAACACCCGCTTCCAGTCCGGCTGCATCAGCGCCGGCTTGCCGAAGGCGATGGCCTTGTTGCAGGCATCGGAGAACACGCCCTCGACCTCCTTGAAGATCACGGCGCCGAGCACGTTCATGTGGCCGAGCAGGAAGTCGCGCGCCGCCTCGGGGGGCACGCCGCGCGCCACCACCTCGTCCATCGCCTCGCGCATCACGTCGAGCAAAGTGGCGCAGACGGTCTCGGACAGGCCGGGCTCGAGCAACGCCATCTGCTCGACCGTGACGCGGTGCGAGCGCATCACCGGCGCCCAGATCACCTTGGCGATCTCCTCGCCGAGGGCATAGGCGCTCTCCGGCCCCTGCATCAGGGCGTTGACGATGTGCTGCTTGGCGGCGATGCCGCCGAAATGGTCGTTCCTGGCCGCCAGCTCCGTCTCGTCGTTGAAGATCGGCGGATGGCAGGGATGGGTGACGAAATAGGTGAGGTCCGCGCGCTCGGGCAGGTGCCCGGCGAAAGGCGCGGCGGCATCCAGCGCGATCACCATGGTGCCCGGCTTCAGCGCGGAGGCGATGCCGGCGGAGACCTTGCCGATCAGCGTGTCCGGCACCGCCAGGATCACCACCTCGGCCCCGTCCAGCGCCGCCTCGGGCGCGACGCAGTCGATGCCGAGCCAGGTCTTCAGCCGCTGCTGCCCGGCCTCGCTCACCTCGACATGGCGGACCGCGAAGCGCGACCCCTTGAGGTTGGTGGCGAGGCGGTAGCCCATCTTTCCACCCGCGCCGAAGAGTGCGATCGCCGTCATGATTGCTGTCGTCCTGTCACAGAGTCAGGAGGTGCTAGCGCAACTGGTATGATGAGTCAATCAGCATGCCGATGCCGGCGAACGGCTTCGCTGCCGCCGGAGGCATCTAGGAGCGCGGCCGTGCCGTCGCCGGCACCGGGTGCATCTCCAGGTCGGGCGTGTTGTCCCACCGAGCCACGCCGGTGCGCAGGTCGATCTCCAGATCGAAGCGGCGCGGCTGGGTGGCGGGATCGCCGGGGCAGCCGTCGCCATGGCGCTCGAGCACGCCGACATCGGCGCGCCCGGCGGGGCTGTCGTCGCGGTAGACCAGGGTCGAGCAGCGCAGCTCGCCGGCCGTGAGCAGGTGATGACGCGCGATCACCCGCTCGGCGGCGTGCAACGCGGTTTCCTCGCGGCCGAGACGGGCGGCGAGCGCGTCGGCCGGATTGCAACCGAGGCCGATGACGGCCAGGGCCGCACCGGCGAGGCCGGCCAGGAAAGGTCTGCGCATGCGCGGCTCCGGCGGACGAACGGGGTCACCCTGCCTCGTTGCGGCGCGGCGGCCTGTTCCGCGCGGCACCGGCTTCGGCCGCCGCATCGCGTGCGGCGGCCGAAGCCGTCGTCAGTGCTTCAGGCTGTCCGGCACCTTGCCGCCGCTTTCCGCCAGCTTCTGCATCACCTGCTTGATCAGCCAGACGTTCATCGTGGCGGTATCGTTGGTGTCGCCGGTGTAGTTGAGCTCGCCGGCCAGCTCCTTGCGGGCGGTCAGGCTGCTGTCGAGGCCGAGCAGCTTGAGGAGGTCGACGATCGACTGGCGCCAGTTGAGCGGCTGGCCGGCCTTGGCAGCGAGGTCGGTGAGGATCGCCTCGACGTCGACGGGTGCGGCCGGGGCGGAGCTGGTCGGGGGCGCGCTGGTGGCGGGAGCGCTCGACGGGGCAGGGGCTGCCGGTGCGGCCGGCGCCGGAGTCGCCTGGGCGACGGTCGTGGACGCGGCCGGAGTGGCGGCGCTTCCGAAGATCTTGGCTTTGATCGACGCGAAAAGTCCCATTGGGTCCTCCTGATCGCTTGTGCCGGCGGACGGGCGGCGCGAAGGCGTGCTGCATCTGCCGGCCGGTGACGCGCCCTCCAGGCAGGGAGGCCGCCCCCCGCGTCATTGCAGCACATCAGCGTGGAAAGAGGAAGCAAATCCTAAATCTCGGGCGGCGGGCCGATCGACGCGCGGGATCAGCGTGGTCTTCGGGGGTGCGGCGCTCCGGTGCGGCGGCCGCGGCGAGGATCCGCTCCTGCGCCTGCTGCGCTTCTTGCCGGAGGTGCTGTGGGGCAGATACCGATTGTGCTTGCGCCGGGGCTCATTGTCCTCTCCTCTCCCCGGGGGGCGAGGACGGCCTTGGGGCGAGGTGCGGCATGGCGGAGACGGACGGACCGGCAGCGGTTTTCCGACCCCTGATCGGGCAATACGCTTGGTCGGTCCGGCGCAGCCACGGCAGCCACTTCTTCATCGAGTTCGGCGCGCCGCGGCTGGAGATCCGTGATCCGGTCGAGCCGACGGGACCGCGGATGCCCGAGGTCGATGAGCTTGTGCGCCGGCGCCGGGTGTCGGCGACGGGATCCTGGTCTCTGCTCGTCCTGGACTGCGACTGGCGGGTCGAAGCCGGAGGCCGTAGCCTCACGCATCTCGAAGAGGATGTCCGGTTGGTCGAGGCGGTCTTTGCCCAGCTCGACGGTCAGATCCTCGTTACTGTCGAGACCTCTGGCGTGCTGTCGTTCGATCTCGGCGGCCGGCTTTCCATGGACCGTTCGACGGAGGATTGGGTCGGGGGCGAGGACGATCTATGGTCGCTACGGAACCCTGACGGCAGCGAGATCTCGTGCACGAATGCTGGCCAGTTGGTCCATTCGCCCGCTCGAACTGGTGCCTTGGGCGGCGCACCGCTATCGGCCGCCATGACCATCGAGGAGATCGACGCGATCCTCTACCGCGACTGGGACCCGATCGGCGCGGAGGGGTTGCCAGCCGACGAATATACCCAGTATGCGACTGCCCTCTGGAGCATGCTCCATCGAAATCTCGTGCCCGGGGATCTCGCGCGCTATCTCGGCAGCATCAGGGTGCATCACATGCGGTTGCCCGCGGATCCACAGCGCGATACCGCGGCGGCGTTGCAGATCCATCGTCGCTGGACGGGAAGAGCCTGAGCGGGCCCGAAATACGCAAGACCGAGGATATTCCTCGTCCGACTGCGCAACCCGTTGCCTTTACGCCGCCCCTTCGAAGATGGCCCGGTCGGCGTGGTAGAGCGCCTTCAGATAGTCCATCACCACCCGGAAGCGGGGCAGGCGGGCGAGGTCGCGGCGGGTCATCAGCCAGACCTCGCGCGGCGGCGGTGTCGCACCCAGGGGCAGGGCCTGGAGCCCGCTGCCATGGGCGAGGTAGTGCGGCAACAGCGCGACGCCGCCGCCGCTCATCGCCACGGCGCGCTGGGAGAGCTGGTTGTTGCTGCGGAAACAGACCGTCGCCTCCGGAAAATGCTGCGCCAGCCAGGCGCCCTCGGCGGCGGTGCCGTCCTTGTCGAAGCCGATCAGGCGCAGCGCGCCGCCGGCCTCCAGCGCCGCGCGCACCGCCGGCGCCGCATAGAAGCCGTAGCCGATATCGGTGAGATGGGCGCCGACGAGCTCGGTGTCGCCAGGGCGCCCGAGGCGCACGGCGATATCGGCTTCCCGCTGCGCCAGGCTGAGGATGCGCGTGTCGGCCAGCAGCGTCACCTCCAGCCCGGGATGGCGGTCGAGCAGGCCGGCCAGCCGCGCGGCGAGATAGCCGTTGGCCATGGCCCGGGCCGTGGTCAGGCGCACCGCCCCGCCGGTCTCGGCGCCGGCATCGGCGAGGCGCCGCACCGCCAGCGCCGCCTCGTCCATGGCCTGCGCCTGCGCCAGCACGGCCTGGCCGGCGGCCGTCAGGTGCAGGCCGGACGCATCGCGGTCGAACAGCGGGCGGCCGAGGCCCTTCTCGAAGGCGGCGAGCCGGCGCGACACCGTGGCATGGTTGACGCCCATGCTCCGCGCCGCCGCCGCGAGCGTGCCGTGCCGCGCCACGGCCAGGAAGACGCGCAGGTCGTCCCAGTTCATCGCCCGTGCAAATTCCAACAGCCGCCGTGCATCGCGTGTGAATTCCTGCGCGTCGGCCGGCACGCTATCGAGGCTCGGGACGCGGCGCAATCGCCCGTCCGGCAAGCCGAAGGAGACCCGCCATGGCCAGCCTGCGCTGCGGCAGCGTGCAGTTCCGACACCGCGCCGACGACAAGGCCTACAATCTCGCCAGGATCGCCGCCTTCGCCGCCGAGGCGGCCACGAAGGGCGTGCGCATCCTCGCCTTCCCGGAAATGTGCATCACCGGCTACTGGCACGTGCGCAATCTCGGCCGCGATGCCCTGGAGGCGCTGGCCGAGCCGGTGCCGGACGGGCCGTCGATCCAGGCCGTGGCGGCGCTGGCGCGGACCCACGGCATGGCGATCGGCGCCGGGCTGATCGAGCGCGGCGCCGACGGCCGGCTGTTCAACAGCTATGCTGTCTGCCTCCCCGACGGCACGGTGCATTGCCATCGCAAGCTGCACGCCTTCGAGAGCCCGCATATTGCGAGCGGCGACAGCTACACCGTATTCGCAACGCCCTTCGGCGTGCGCGCCGGCATCCTGATCTGCTGGGACAACAACCTGGTCGAGAACGCCCGGGCGACGGCTCTGCTCGGCGCCGACGTCCTGATCGCCCCCCACCAGACCGGCGGCTGCGCCTCGCGCAGCCCGCACGCCATGGGCCTGATCGACCCGGCCCTCTGGGCGCGGCGCGAAGAGGACCCGGCGGCGATCGAGGCCGAGTTCCGCGGGCCGAAGGGCCGGGAATGGCTGCTGCGCTGGCTTCCCGCCCGCGCCCATGACAACGGCCTGTTCCTCCTGTTCAGCAACGGCGTCGGCGAGGACGACGGCGAGGTGCGCACCGGCAACGCCATGATCCTCGACCCCTATGGCCGCATCCTGGCCGAGACCTCGGCGCCGGCCGACCGGCTAGTGGTCGCCGACCTCGACCTCGAGCTCCTGCCGCTCTCGACCGGGCGGCGCTGGATCCGCGGCCGCCGCCCCGAGCTCTACGGCCTGCTCACCCGGCGCCTCGGCCATGAGGTCGATCCGCGGCAGGCGCGCTTCTCCACCGCGGCGGTGGAGCAGCCGGCGTTCCCGTGAACCGTGTCGCCCCGGGCCGGCGTGTCGGTGGCGAGCTTCGGGAGCCGGCCGTCATCGGCCCTGATCTCCGGGCGTGTCGGCCGGGCGGGCCAATGCCCGGCCGACGGGGCCGCGGCGTTCGGCAGGTTCTCTCGAACCTGCCGATACTTTGGTCTCCCGGCAGCCGCTCAGGCCGCCTTGCCGATCACCACGACGACGTCGGTGTCCTCGCGCGGATGGGGCACCAGCCGGTTGTGCTTCTCGTCGGTCCAGCCGGCGAGCTTGACGACCCGGCCGGTCTCCATGCCGTCGACATGGGCCTCGGCCGGCTCGACGATGGCGAGGCCGCTGCCGTCGAGGAAGAAGGTGTGGTCGCCGAAGAGCTCGACGAACTGGCGTTGCGCCGGATGGTCCGGCGGCACGGGCTGGGCATCGATCTGGCCGAGGGTCCGGTCGATGCGGACGGGGCTGAGCTTCATCGTAGGGTCCTTTCGATTGGGTGCTCCACGTCGCGGCGCGCACGCGCCGCGGACCGTTCGGGTCTGCCACCTTCGAAGTGGTCCGGGCCTGGCCGTGCCTCCTCACGGCCGATCGGGCCTCCGCATGGGGAGGCGGGGCGGGCGGACGCGTCGGACGGGCGTGGCGGGCCTCGACACGGCCCCCTGAATCACCTGCGGCCGCTCATCCCTGTGCGGCGGCCACCGATCCGACGCAGGCGATGATGCTGCCGAAATCGGGTCATCGTCGGGTGGCGATGCGGTGGTTCCGTGACATCACGGCGGCAGCGATGTGCGGCTCAGCTGCTCAGTGCCCGCTCGATCTCGGCCACGGGATGGGAGGTCAGCTCCTTCGGCAGCTCGGCGCGCACCCGGTCCGCCACGCATTTGTGCATCGCCTTGCGCAAGCTGCCGAGCACGCGGGGCGCGGCGACCACCACGAGGTCGGCGAAGGCATTGTCGTGCGCCCGGCGGTAGAGGTGCTCGGCCACCTCGGCTGCGAAGCGCTCCTCCGCCTGCCGCGTGTCGGGCAGCGCGGGCGTCGCGCCCGGCATGGCCGTCGCCTCGGCTTGCGCCGCCGCCGGCTCCATCACGCTTTCGATCGCGAGCTTCGGGACCATGGCGCTGCCGCGGTTGCGGAAGAACAGCGCCTTGGCGCCGTCGCCGATCAGGACGAGGGCGTCTTTCGGGATGCGGATATCGGTCATGTCGCTCCTTTCGTGGGATGGCCGGACAACGACCGCAGGCGCGGCCGGGTTCCTGCCGGACGGGCCGGCAGGGGCTCGCCTGACGCGGACGAACCTGTCAGGATCGGGCGGCGGCCGGGACATGCCCGGCGCAGCGACGGACGGAGGAGACGGAATGGCCACGGGCCGGACGAGACGACCGCAGGACCCCTTTGCCGCCGCGCAGGCCGTGTTCTCACCGGCGCCGGCCCCGCGGCCGCCGGAGCCCCAGCGCGCCGCCGTGCCTGTCGTGAAGGAGACCGTGACGCTGCGCATCGACAGCGACGTGCTCGCCGTCTTCCAGGAGGACGGCCCCGGCTGGCAGGATCGCATCAACGCCGCGCTGCGCAAGGCCACGGGCCTGTAGGCGGCCGATCCATCCCCATCGAGAGAACCCATGAGAATCGCTGCCTGCATCGCCGCCGCCGGCCTCGCCCTTCTCGCCGCCGGCGCCCGCGCCGAGGAGAGCGCCGCCGTCAAGCCGGTCGTGGTCACGACCATCCTGTCCACCACCACGACGGCGGCCGGCCAGCCGATCCGGCTGCCCCAGGGCGACATCACGCTGTCGGTCTCGGACTACCGCATCGCGCCCGGCGCCCGGCTGCCGGTGCACATGCATCCCTTCCCGCGCTACGCCTACGTGCTCGAGGGCACCATCGCGGTGACGCTGCCCGACAGCGGGCAGCGTTTCGTCTATCACCAGGGCGACGTCATCGTCGAAGTGGTGGGGCTGTGGCACTATGGCGTGAACGAGGGCACGACCCCGGTGCGGCTGATCGTGTTCGATCAGGTGCCGGGCAACACGCCGGCCACCGTGCTCAAGCCCTGACCGGTCGCTCCGGCGATGGCTCATCGAGCGCCGGGCGCCTGAAGGCGCTCGGCGGCCGGCCCATGGCGCGCTTGAAGGCGCGGCTGAACGAGGCTTCGGATTCATAGCCGAGCCGCAGCGCCACCTCCGTCACCGTCAGCCGCTGGCGTCGCAGCCACAGGCCGGCGACATGCATGCGCCAGCGCGCGAGGTAGCGGGCCGGCGAGACGCCGACCACCGCGGTGAAGCGCTCGGAGAAGGCCGAGCGCGAGCATCGCGCCACCTGCGCCAGGGCGGCGACCGACCAGGGCTGCTCGGGCTTGCGGTGGATCGCCGCCAGGGCGCGGCCGATCCTCGGGTCGCGAATGGCGGCCAGCCAGCCGGTCGGCTCGCCGCATTGCGCCTCGACCCAGGCCCGCACGATGCGGGCGATCACCAGATCGGCGAGGCGGGTCAGCACCGTGGCCGCGCCGATGCGCTGCCCCAGCACTTCCTCGGCCATCAGCGTCAGAAGCGCGGGCAGCGTCGCATCGCTTCCTGCGTCGGCACATATGCGCAGATAGGACGGCATCAGCCCCAGCAGCGGATGGACCGAGGGCTCCTCGAAGCCGACCGTGCCGCAGAACAGCACCGCGCCCGGGCCGGTGCCGTCGGCGAGGCGGTAGGTCCGATCGCCGATGGTCTCCAGCGGAAAATCGTCGATCGGCCGGGTCGGCCGCTCCGGCCGATCGGCCAGGGCATGGCCGGTGCCGCGCGGCAGCAGCACGACGTCGCCGACGTCGAGCCGGATCCACGGCCCCTCGGGCGTGCGCAGCCAGCACTCGCCGTCGACGACGAAGTGGAACCGCGCCGCCTGCGCCGGCGGGAATTCCAGGCCCCAGGGGCGTCCGAGCTCGCAGCGGCCATAGGCCACGCCGGACAGGCGCAGGTCCTGCAGCACCTGGCTGAGCGGATCGGCCGGCAGTCCGCCGGCCACGGTCTCGGACGAACGGTCAAGCATTTCGGCGAAACTATCATGGAACGAACGCCCGTCCACGGTCCTAATGCCGTCCATCAGCCTCGTGCGGGGGTTCGGAGGGACATCATGAAGATCGGCATCATCGGCACCGGCCACATGGGTCGTGCGCTCGGCACCGGCTGGGCCCGCAGCGGCCATGCCGTGCTGTTCGGCTCGCGCGACCGTGCCAAGGCCGAGAGCGCGGCGGCGGCCGCGCCCTCGGCCCGGGCCGGCAGCTTCGCCGAGGCGGCGGCCTTCGGCGAGGTCGTGCTCTACACGGTCCGCGACGTGCTGCCCTCCGCCCTGCTCGGGCGCGCCGACGCCCTCGACGGCCGGGTCGTCATCGACTGCAACAACCGTACGCTCGGTGACGACGGCAACCCCTCGCTGTTCCGCTTCGACCGGCCGCTGCCCGAGCGCTCCTCCGCCGAGATCATCGCCGAGGATTGCCCGGGCGCCCGGGTGGTCAAGGCCTTCAACACCATCCCGAGCCCGGTGATCGAGCTGCCGCGCGAGCGCCTCGCGTCGCACGGCGTCTCGGTCTTCGTCGGCGCCGACGATGCCGGCGCCAAGGCCGTCGTCATCGGCCTCGCCGAGGAGCTCGGTTTCATCGGCGTCGACGCAGGCGGACTGGCGCACGCCCATCTCGTGGAGGCCGCGGCGGATCTGCTGCGCCTCGAGATCGGACCGCTCGGCCGCGGCCCCTACGCCACCCTGTCGCTGCACGTGCTGCCGGAGGCCTGACATGCCTGCGCAGGAGGCCACCACCCCGTCCGACCTCGCCGGGCAGGTCGTCGCCGTCGTCGGCGCCAGCTCCGGCATCGGCCTCGCCGCCGTCCGCGCCGCGGCAGGGCGCGGCGCCCGCGTCGTGATGCTCGCCCGCTCGGCGGCGCAGCTGCAGGAGGCGGCGCGCGGCATCGCCGGCGACGTCCAGGCCGTGGCGATGGACATGCTGGACCGATCCGCCGTCGAGCGCGCCATCGGCGGTCTCGCCCGGCTCGACCATCTCGTGCTCACCGCCGTGGCCGACGAGCTCGCCCGCCGCGCGCCCGTCGCGGCGCTGACCGATGCGCAGGTCGAGCGCAGCTTCGACAGGCTGCGCGGCTATATCTGCGCGGTGCGCGCGGCGGCGCCACGCCTCGCCGGGCGGGGCTCGATCACCATGGTGAACGGCGCCTCGGCGGTGAAGCCGCCGCGCCAGGGCTTCTCGCTGCTGGCCGCCGAGAACGCCTCGATCCTCGGCTTCGGCCGGGCGCTCGCCCTGGAGCTGTCGCCGCAGCGGGTCAACGTGGTGATGGCCGGCGTGGTCGACACGCCGATCCATGCCGGGCGTCGCGAGCAGGTGCGGGCCTGGGCCGAGTCGGAGGACCTGCCGGCCCGACGCTTCGGCCAGCCCGATGACCTCGCCCAGGCCATCCTGTTCCTGATGACCAATCCCTACAGCACCGGCGCGGTGCTGACGGTCGATGGCGGCCTGACCGCAACCTGACGGGCTCGGCGGCTGAACGGGAAGGGGGCGACGGTCATCGCCGCTCCGCCTCTCACGGCCGCTCGGCCGTGAAGCTCGCCGTCTGCGTCTTGTCCTCGGTGTTGGCCGGCGTGCCCGGCTCGGTGGTCACGGTGATGCGGTCGCCGTCGATCGCCACCGTGCCGTTCCAGCGGTCGCCCAGGGCGAGGCTGCGCAGGTTGGTCAGGGCGATGCGGTCGTAGCGCTTGCCGTCATTGTCGAAGCCGGGGGCGATCGCCGCGTCCATCACGTGCAGCGTGTAGAACATGCCCGAGCCGCCGCCGGAGAAGGCGGAGACGGCGATGAGAAGCTTGTCCTTGGTCGTGCCGACGAAGCGGTAGCTGCTGGTCTCGTCGAGCTTGGTGTCCTCGTCGTGCCGCACCTGGGTGCGCCAGCCCTCGCGCGTCGTCACGTCGGCGAAGTAGAGATTGCTGCCGATCGCGGCCCGCAGGTCGACGGTCAGCCAGATCGCGCCGGAATCGGCGAGGTCGCCGTCGCCGAAATCGCGGAACACCTGCGGCGGCACGGGCTGGCCGTCGAGGGTGAAGCTCTTGCGCAGCTCGCCCAGCCGCGCTTCGGACGAGGCCTCGCCGGCGCCGGCCGGCGGGCCGGCGAGCAGCATTGCCGCCAGCGCCGGGACGGCGGCGAAGCGGGCGAAGGGCGTGGGCAGCGGCATGGCCGGATCTCCAGGGAACTTCAGCTCAGCCGGCGGGGGTGGACCGGGCTGTGCGGTTTCGCACCGCCCCGCCCGGGCGTGCTAGAATGGGGGCACGTCCGACGGGCCGCCCGCGCGGCGGCGCGGCGCCATCGCCGGCC
This sequence comes from Labrys wisconsinensis, assembly GCF_030814995.1. GTDB lineage: Bacteria > Pseudomonadota > Alphaproteobacteria > Rhizobiales > Labraceae > Labrys > Labrys wisconsinensis. The sequence goes on from NZ_JAUSVX010000015.1 coordinate 96,511, forward strand.
CGACAGCCCAGGGGCCGTCGGGCCATCGGGAGGAGCCGCCATGACCACCTATATCATGCTCGCCACCTGGACCGACCAAGGCGCTCGCAGCGCCAGGGACTCGCCCGCCCGCCTCGACAAGGCGCGCCAGCTGCTGAAGGAGATGGGCGGCGACTTCAAGCTCTTCTACCTCACCATGGGCCAGTACGACTTCGTCGCGGTCTACGAGGCCCCGGACGATGCCGTCGCCGCCCGCTTCAACCTGCAGCTCGGCATGCTCGGCAATGTCCGCACCCAGACGCTGAAGGCGTTCCCGGAGGCGGCCTATCGCGAGATCATGCGCGGGATCGGCTAGAGCATTTTCCGGCGAAGCGGCACTCGGTCCGCGTCGAGGAAATGCGTAAAAACAATGAGATAGAGAGCGTGATCGATTCAACGCGAAGCGATCACGCTCCAGCCGGCGTCGGCGGATGCCGCCGCTTCCGGAGAGCTTGCCGGCGCGGGCGCCGGCCATCGGCCTCCATGCCCGGCATTCATGAGCCAGCATCATAGGTCCATGCGGACTTCGCCGTCTAATCGCCTGCCGCGCTGGCCGCTACATTCAGGGCCAGCAGCAATGACAGGACCGCCCGGCGGAGGCATCCGCCGGATGGAGAAAACCCGACCATGGACATCGAGGCAAGCGCAGACCCCGCCCTGGCCGGACCGGCCGAGCGGCCTGCCGGCAGCATCGGCATCGAGCGCACGCTCCAGGCTCCGTCCCGGGCCCGGGACGCCCGCATGACCTTCGAGCCCGGCAGCCGCACGGGATGGCAGGCCCATCCTGTCGGGCAGACCCTGATCGTCACCGCCGGATCCGGCCGGGTGCAGCGCTGGGCGGCGCCCGTCGAGGCGGTGCAGCCGGGCGACGCGCTGTGGATCGCGCCGGGCGAGCGGCACTGGCTCGGCGCCGCGGCCGGGGAGGCCGTGACGTTCGCCGTCGTGCGCCGGCGCCGCGACACCGGCGCGGAGATGGACGGCGGCGACGAGGCTGCGGCACAGGCCGCCTGACCGCGCGGCACGCACCACGAGCCTGCCCACCCGGCACCCGGCGGTGCCGCCGGGGGCGGGCCCTCCGACATGATCGACAGGAGAAACCCGATGCAGAAGCGCAAACTCGGACAAGGCGGTCTCGTCGTCTCGGCCATCGGCCTCGGCTGCATGGGCATGAGCTTCGGCTATGGCCCGGCCGTCGACAAGCAGGCCGGGATCGCGCTGATCCGCGCCGCCGTCGAGCGCGGCGTCACCTTCTTCGACACCGCCGAGGTCTACGGCCCGTTCGCGAACGAGGAGCTGGTCGGCGAGGCTCTCGCACCCGTCCGGCAGCAGGTGGTGATCGCCACCAAGTTCGGGTTCAGGTTCGATCCGCAGACGAACAAGCAAGCCGGGCTCGACAGCCGGCCGGAGCACATCAAGGCGGTCGCGGAAGCCTCGCTGAAGCGGCTGCGGACCGACGTCATCGACCTGTTCTACCAGCACCGCGTCGACCCCGACGTGCCGATCGAGGACGTGGCGGGCGCCGTCAAGGACCTGATCCAGGACGGCAAGGTTCGGCATTTCGGCCTGTCCGAGGCCGGCGCGCAGACCATCCGGCGGGCCCATGCCGTCCAGCCGGTCGTCGCCCTGCAGAGCGAATATTCGCTGTGGTGGCGCGAGCCGGAGCAGGAGATCCTGCCGACGCTGGAGGAGCTCGGCATCGGCTTCGTCCCCTTCAGCCCGCTGGGCAAGGGCTTCCTCACCGGCGCGATCAGCGAGACCACGACCTTCGACAGCAGCGATTTCCGCAACATCGTTCCCCGCTTCTCGCCGGAGGCCCGCAAGGCCAACCAGGCCCTGGTCGATCTCCTCGGCCAGATCGCCGCGAAGAAGCAGGTGACGCCGGCGCAGATCGCGCTCGCCTGGCTGCTGGCGCAGAAGCCGTGGATCGTGCCGATCCCCGGCACCACCAAGCTGCACCGCCTGGAGGAGAATGTCGGCGCGGCGGCGGTCGAGCTCACGCCCGAGGATCTCGGCGAGATCGAGGGCGCCCTCGCCCAGGTGGCGGTGCAGGGCGCCCGCTATCCCGAACATCTGCAGCGCCTGGTCGGCCGCTGAGCCGGCCGGCGGCACCCACACCGCCGGTCCCGTCCCCATCGATAGGCAACCCTTTCCAGCGAGGTCACGACATGAAGACGCTCGGTTATGCCGCGCAATCGGCGGACAGCCCCCTCACGCCGTTCGCCTTCGAGCGGCGCGCGCTGCGCCCCAACGACGTGGCAATGGAGGTGCTCTACACCGGCATCTGCCACACCGACCTCCACCAGGCCCGCAACGACTGGGGCTGGAGCAAGTACCCCATCGTTCCCGGCCACGGGATCGTCGGCCGCGTCACCGGCGTCGGCCACGAGGTCACCCGCTACAAGGTCGGCGACCATGTGGCGGTCGGCTGCATGGTCGATTCCTGCCAGCAATGCGACCAGTGCCGGCGGGGCGAGGAGCAGCTCTGCCGCAAGGGCAACACCCAGACCTACAACGACCGCGACCGCATCACCTGCGAGCCGACCTATGGCGGCTATTCCAAGCATCTCGTCGTGCGCGAGGAGTTCGCGCTGCGGGTGCCGGATGGGCTCGACCTGTCGAAGACCGCGCCGCTCCTGTGCGCCGGCATCACCACCTATTCGCCGCTGCGCACCTGGAATGTCGGCCCGGGCAGCCGCGTCGGCGTGGTCGGCCTCGGCGGGCTCGGCCATATGGCGGTCAAGCTCGCGGCCGGCCTCGGCGCCGACGTGACCGTCATGAGCCGGTCCAGGGACAAGGAGGCCGACGCGCTGGCGCTCGGCGCCGACCGTCTCCTCGTCTCGTCCGACGCGGCGGCGATGGCCGAGGCCGCGAACGGGTTCGACCTCATCATCGACACGGTTCCGGTCAAGCACGACATCAACCCCTACCTGCCGCTGCTGGACGTCGACGGCACGCTGGTGCTCGTCGGGCAGGTCGGGCCGCTGGCGGAGCCGAGCACCGTGCCCCTGCTGCTGGGGCGCCGCCGCATCGCCGGCTCGCCGATCGGCGGCATCGCCGAGACCCAGGAGATGCTCGATTTCTGCGCCCGCAAAAACATCCTGCCGGATTGCGAGATGATCCGGATGGATGAGATCAACGGGGCCTTCGAGCGGCTGGAGCGCGCCGACGTCCGCTACCGCTTCGTCATCGACATGGCGTCGCTGTCCGCACCGGCGGACGCGTGATCAACCACGAGAACCGGGGCGGGACGCTGTCGTCCCGCTCCGGCAGGCGCGACGACATCCGGACCGATTGGAGAGACGAACGATGAGACTGCCCGCAGCCATGGTTGCCGCCCTGTCCCTGGCCAATCCGGCCGAGGCGGAGCAGAAGCCGACGCCCGAGCGCGTGGCCCCGCCCATCGTGCGCGAGATCACGCCGGCGCTCGGCGACTACACCGATGCCGTCCTCTTCGGCGACGTCTGGAAGCGCCCCGAGCTCAGCCCCCGGGACCGCAGCCTCGTCACCGTCGCCGCGCTCATCGCCGGCGGGCACACCGCCCAGATGACCGGCCATGTCAACCGCGCCCTCGACAACGGCGTCAAGCCCGGCGAGATCGCGGCGATCATCACCCACCTCGCCTTCTACGCCGGCTGGCCGCGCGCCATGTCGGCCGTCGGCATCGCCAAGGAGGTGTTCGCGCAGCGCGGGGTCGGGCCCGGCCAGCTCGCATCCGCCCCCGGCGCACCTCTGCCGGTCGACGCGGCCAGCGAGGCCAAGCGTGTGGCCGCTGTCGAGGCCCAGGCCGGCGCCGTCACGCCGGCTCTCGCGCACTACACCAACAGCGTCCTGTTCGGCGACCTGTGGCGGCGCGCCGACCTCGCGCCGCGAGACCGCAGCCTGGTGACGATCGTCGCCCTGATCGTCGGCGGCCAGGTCGACCAGCTGCCGTTTCATCTGAACCGGGGTATGGACAACGGCCTGACCCGGACACAGGTGTCTGAGGTGATCACGCATCTGGCCTTCTATGCCGGCTGGCCTCGGGCGATGTCCGCCATCCCCGTGGCCAAGACGGTGTTCGAGGCGCGCACGGCCACGACGGGCGAGGCCGCCAAGTCCGACGATCAAGGAGCAAAGACAGTGGAAATCCTGCGCAAGGGTTCACAGCCGCCCACCCAGGGATCGGCCGACTATTTCACCGGCTCGGTCCGGGTCGACTCGCGCTTCCAGCGCGACGCGCCGGCGCGGATCGGCGGCGCGTTCGTCACCTTCGAGCCTGGCGCCCGCACCGCCTGGCACACCCATCCGCTCGGCCAGACCTTGATCGTCACCGCCGGCAGCGGCTGGGTGCAGCGCGAGGGTGGCCCGATCGAGGCGATCAACGTCGGCGACATCGTCTGGATCCCGCCGGGCCTGAAGCATTGGCACGGCGCCACGGCGAGCTTGGACATGACCCATGTTGCCATCGCCGAGGCGCTCGACGGCAAGGCCGTCGACTGGCTGGAGCAGGTGTCCGACGAGCAATACGGACAGGCTGCGCCCGGCCCGAGCGGCGGCTGAGCGGCGTCCCGGGATCGTCTCGAGTCTGTTGCATCGGCGCTGACCGGCTGCTGTCCCACGGGGCCGCCGACCTGATGGCGCTGCAGCACGAAAGGATCGGATATGCAAAGTTCCCCTGAACTCGAACTGTCCCGGCGCGACCTGCTGGTCAGCGCGGCCGCCTCCGTGGCGGCGACGGCAGCGCCGTCCGCGGCCAACGCGCAGGCGCCCACTGCCGTCACGCCCTCAGTGTCGGGGGCGCCGGTCATGTCGAAGGTATCCTTCACCGTGAACGGGCGTGTCCGGGCGCTCGAGCTCGACACGCGCACCAGCCTGCTCGACGTGCTGCGCGAGCATCTCCACCTCACCGGCACCAAGAAGGGGTGCGATCACGGCCAATGCGGCGCCTGCACCGTGACCGTCGACGGCCGGCGCATCAATTCCTGCCTGACGCTCGCCGTGATGCACGAAGGCGACAGCATCACCACCATCGAGGGGCTGGGCACGCCGGGACACCTCCACCCGATGCAGGCCGCCTTCGTCAGGCATGACGGCTACCAGTGCGGCTATTGCACGCCGGGGCAGATCTGCTCGGCCGTGGCGGTGCTGGACGAGATCAAGGCCGGCATCCCCAGCCATGTCAGCGCCGACCTCATCGCGACGCCGGCGGTGACGGAAGCCGAGATCCGCGAGCGCATGAGCGGCAATATCTGTCGTTGCGGCGCCTACTCCAACATTGTCGAGGCGATCGTCGAGGTCGCAGGGAGGAAGGCATGAAGTCCTTCACCTATGAGCGCGCCCGCACGCCTGCCGAGGCCGCCTCGGCCGTGGCCCGCACCGAGGGCGCCAGGTTCATCGCCGGCGGCACCAACCTCCTCGACCTGATGAAGCTCGAGATCGAGACGCCGACCCATCTCGTCGACGTCAACGGCCTCAGGCTCGACACGATCGAGCCGACGCCCGAGGGCGGCCTGCGCATCGGCGCCCTGGTGCGCAACACCGATCTCGCCGCCGATCCGCGGGTGCGGCGCGACTATGCGCTCCTGTCGCGCGCGCTGCTCGCCGGCGCCTCCGGCCAGCTGCGCAACAAGGCGACCACCGCGGGCAATCTGCTCCAGCGCACCCGCTGCCCCTATTTCTACGACACCAACCAGCCCTGCAACAAACGCCGGCCCGGCAGCGGCTGCGCCGCCATCGGCGGCTTCAGCCGGCCGCTGGCGGTGATCGGCGTCAGCGACGCCTGCATCGCCACCCATCCCAGCGACATGGCGGTGGCGATGCGAGCGCTCGATGCCGTGGTGGAGACGGTCAGGTCCGACGGCACGACCCGGCGCATCCCGATCGCCGAGTTCCACCGGCTGCCGGCGCAGACGCCGCATGTCGAGACCGCGCTGGAGCCGGGCGAGCTGATCACGGCGGTGACGTTGCCGAGGCCCCTCGGCGGCCGCCAGATCTACCGCAAGGTGCGCGACCGCGCCTCCTATGCCTTCGCGCTGGTCTCGGTCGGCGCGGTGGTCCAGCCCGACGGGACCGGGCGCGTCGCCATGGGCGGCCTCGCCCACAAGCCCTGGCGGGTCGAGGCGGCGGAGGCCGAGCTGCCGCGCGGCGCCGCGGCCGTCGCGGCGAAGCTCCTCGCCGGCGCCAGGCCGACTGAGGAGAACGCCTTCAAGCTGGTGCTGGCCGAGCGCACGCTCCAGGCGGTGCTGACCGAGGCGAGGAGCTGAGCCATGCGATTCGACACGCCCGCCACCACCAATCCGATCGATCAGCTCAAGATCATCGGCAAGCCCACCGACCGCATCGACGGCCCGCTCAAGACCACGGGCACCGCGCCCTATGCCTATGAGCGGCACGACGCCGTGCCGGACCCGGCCTATGGCGCCGTCGTCGGCGCCGCCATCGCCAAGGGCCGGATCGCCGCCATCGATCTCGCCGACGCCAAGGCTGCGCCCGGCGTGCTCGCCATCGTCACGGCCGAGACGGCCGGCGCGCTCGCCAAGGGCCGGTTCAACGTCGCCAGGCTGCTCGGCGGCCCCGAGATCGAGCACTACCACCAGGCGATTGCCGTCGTCGTGGCGCAGACCTTCGAGCAGGCGCGCGCGGCGGCCGCGCTGGTGCGCGTCACCTATGAGCCGGCCGAGGGGCGCTTTGACCTCGCGGCGGAGAAGGACGCCGGCAAGCCCGTCGCCGGCTTCGGCGGCCCGGCCGACACCAAGGTCGGCGACTTCGCCGGCGCCTTCGCCGCGGCGCCGGTGCAGCTCGACGCCACCTATGCGACGCCTGACCAGGCGCATGCGATGATGGAGCCGCACGCCTCGACCGCCGCCTGGGACGGCGACCGGCTGACGCTCTGGACCTCGAACCAGATGATCGACTGGAACACCGGCGACCTCGCCCGCACCCTCGGCATCGCCAAGGACAAGGTCCGCCTGGTCTCGCCCTTCATCGGCGGCGGCTTCGGCAGCAAGCTGTTCCTGCGTGCCGATGCGCTCCTCGCCGCGATTGGCGCCCGCGCCGCCGGCCGGCCGGTGAAGCTGGCGCTGACGCGGCCCTTCATCTTCAACAACACCACGCACCGGCCGGCCACGATCCAGCGCGTCCGCATCGGCGCGACCCCGGACGGCCGGATCACCGCGCTCGCCCATGAGAGCTGGTCGGGCAACCTGCCGGGCGGGGGACCGGAGGCGGCGGTCTTCCAGACGCGCCTGCTCTATGCCGCCGCCAACCGCCTGACCGCGACGCGCGTGGCCGAGCTCGACCTGCCGGAAGGCAATGCCATGCGCGCGCCAGGCGAGGCGCCGGGCCTGATGGCGCTGGAGATCGCCATGGACGAGATGGCGGAGAAGCTCGGGCTCGACCCCATCGAGTTCCGCATCCGCAACGACACCCAGGTCGACCCGGAGGATCCCGGCCGGCCCTTTTCCCAGCGCCAGCTGGTCGAGTGCCTGCGCACCGGCGCCGAGCGCTTCGGCTGGAGCCGGCGCGCGACGCGGCCCGGCGGGATCCGCGACGGGCGCTGGCTGGTTGGCATGGGGGTCGCCGTGGCCTTCCGCAACAACCTCCTGACCAGGTCGGCGGCGCGGGTGCGGCTCGACGGCGCCGGCATGATCACGGTCGAGACCGACATGACCGACATCGGCACGGGCAGCTACACCATCATCGCCCAGACCGCGGCGGAGATGATGGGGGTGCCGCTGCACAAGGTGGCCGTGCGCCTCGGCGATTCCAGCTTTCCCGTCTCCGCCGGCTCGGGCGGGCAATGGGGCGCGAACAACGCCACATCGGGCGTCTATGCCGCCTGCGTCAAGCTGCGCGAGGCGGTGGCGCAGACGCTCGGCTTCAACTCGGCCGACGCGGTCTTTGCCGACGGCGAGGTCCGCGCCGGCAATCGCAGCGTGCCGCTGGCCGAAGCCGCGGGCGAGGCCGGCCTCGTCGCCGAGGACGCGATCGAGTATGGCGACCTCGGCAAGAAGTACCAGCAGTCGACCTTCGGCGCGCATTTCGTCGAGGCCGGCGTCGACGTCGCCACCGGCGAGATCCGGGTGCGGCGCATGCTGGCGGTGTGCGCGGCCGGGCGCATCCTCAACCCCAAATCGGCGCGCAGCCAGGTGATCGGCGCCATGACCATGGGCGTCGGCGCGGCGCTGATGGAGGAGCTCGCCGTCGACAGGCGCGCCGGCTTCTTCGTCAACCACGACCTCGCTGGCTACGAGGTGCCGGTCCATGCCGACATCCCGCACCAGGAGGTGGTCTTCCTCGACGAGACCGACCCGATGTCCTCGCCGATGAAGGCCAAGGGCGTCGGCGAGCTCGGCATCTGCGGCGTCGGGGCGGCGGTCGCCAATGCCGTCCACAATGCCACCGGCCTGCGCGTGCGCGACTATCCCGTCACGCTCGACAAGCTCATCGATCGCCTGCCGGCGGTGGGGTAAGCGCTTCGGCCGCGCCCGTCCGGCGATCCCGGGGGGCGCCGCCATTGCCGCGGCGAGCCGGCGGGCCATATTCAAGGGAGATGACGCCGGCAATCGAAGGAGCCCGCGTGCGGCCCAGGATCATCTGCCACATGGTGAGCTCGATCGACGGGCGCCTGCTCGTCGAGCGTTGGACGGCGCCGGCGGCAGGCATCGATCGCGCCCTGCTGCACCGGCACTACGAGGAGGTGGCGGCGCGGCTCGGCGGCGAGGGCTGGATCGTCGGCCGCAAGACCATGGAAGCCTATGCCAGGCGCACGACGGCGCGGCCGGCCAAGGCGGCCGGACCGCAGCGGCGCGACACCCATCTCGCCGACCGCCGAGGCCGCGACCTCGCCGTCGCCATCGATCCGCACGGCCGGCTGCACTACGGCCAGGGTCATGCCGGCGGCGACCATATCGTCGCGGTTCTCGGCGAGGACGTCCCGGACGCCTATCTCGCCGAGCTGCGCCAGGACGGCGTCTCCTACCTCTTCGCCGGTCCGGACGGCCACGACCTGCCTCTGGCGCTCGATATCCTCGGCGAGGCCTTCGGCGTCCGCACCCTGCTGCTCGAGGGCGGCGGCCGCATCAACGGCGCCTTCCTCGAGCAGCGCCTGATCGACGAGATCAGCCTGCTCGTCTATCCCGGCATCGACGGCCTGGCCGGCGCGCCGAGCATCTTCGACCATGCCGGCACTGCCGGCGAGCAGCCCGCGGACGGCCAGTCGCTGCGCCATCTCGCGACGGAGACGCTGGCGGGCGGCACCGTCTGGCTGCGCTACGGCGTGGAGGCGGCGCCGACGGATCGTTTGGCCTGAGCGGCGGACGTCGGCCCGTTCCGCCGCCTGTCGGCTTCAGCCGAAGGCCTTCCGGTAGATCTCCTCGACGCGTTCGACTTCCGGCGCGGTGAGCGCGCGAAACTCTGCCTCCCGGGCACGCTGCGAGAGCCTGCCGCCGTTCTGGCTGAGGAAGCGGAACAGCAGGTCGGCCATGCGGTCCGGCATGTCGACGATCCCGCCGATGGCGAGCCGGAATTCGTCATAGGCGCGGAGAAAGCGCGTTTCGGCCGGCAGATCCACCTCGATGGTGCGCTCGACGCAGGCATAGAGGAACTCGGCGTGCGGCGTCGCGTCGAAATAGCGATAGAAATCCGCGCTGTCGTCGAGAACACGGACGTTGCCGGCGTCGGTCGGCTGCCAGCGGATGACCGGGAGCAGGCGCGCCGAATAGCTCTCCAGCGTGCGCCGATAGTCGTCGATACGCTCCAGGATCGCCGCCGAAATCGGGAAGACGATACCGGGCGGGTTGAAGCCACGCTCGGCGAGGACGTGATGGATGAGATAGCGGTGCAGGCGCCCGTTCCCGTCCTCGAAGGGGTGGATGTAGACGAAGCCGAACGCCAGGACCGCCGCCGCGATGACGGGATCGAGCTCTGGCGCCACTGTTCGATCGAAGGCGGCGAGCCCGCCGATCAGGTCGCCGAGGTCCTCGGGCCGCGCGCTGACATGGTCGGGCAACGGCATGCCCGTCTCGCGGTCGTGCCCGCCGACGAATCCGCCCGCGAAGCGAAGGCCGAGATGCACGAAGCGGGCGTCGCCGATGACGATGCGCTGCAGCCGAAGCAGTTCGTCGAGATTGATCGGGCGTCGGCCCGCCTCGCCGATGGCGCGGCCCCAGCGCCGGATGCGGTCCTGCGGCGGATGCTGGCCTTCGATGGCAAAGCTCGACCGCGAGTCCTTCAAGAGGAGGAAGGCGGCCGTGCGGGCGAGCAGGTCGCCAGGGACGTCGGCAACGGCGGCGCGGGCCCGCTCCACGAAGTTGCGCGCATGGAAGGTCCGCAGGGCGGCGGTCGCGAACACCATCGGGCAGAACGCCGGCGTGCCGGGCAGGTTGTTCCTGACCCGGTGGCGGGGCGAGGCCGTGCCCTTCGCCGTCCACTGCAGATCGGGATCCACGACGGCGACGTAGGCCCCTTTCTCGGCGGGCGGCAGATCGAGCTCTTCCCCAAGCAGCCATTCATAGAGAAACCAGATGCGCCGCGCATAGGAACCGGTCGGGGTCGCACGGACGGTCGCTGCGATGGGCGCCGGCCCGGCGGCACGAAACAGGGTCTTGAGGACCAGGAGATCGAGCCCCTCGTATTTCAGGGCGAAGGTGAGATGGCCGGCAAGATCGGCGGCAGGGGCGTGGCGCGGCGTGTAGATGCGCCAGCCCTCGCGCTCGTAGACGCGATGATGCGCACCGACCGCGCACAGGGTACGGGGCCAGGGCACCGCAAGGCCGAATGCGCCGATCAAGGCGGCATACCCGGCCGGTATGGCCGGTTCGGGCAGCGGCTGGTCATGAAAAACCGTAACCGGGCCTGAAAACCTGTGCTGTGGAGATGCTTCCACGAAAAATCATGCCAACTTATGCGCTGGCCTCTGTATAACGTGAAAAATCAGAACAATCCATGAAAAACGATTAGAATATCCCTATGCTCGTGAATTTCAGTTCCGGGATGGCGCGGGGCGCTGCAGGGTAGGCTTCCAGAGGCTGGTTGATCGGATCAACAGGTAAACTGCAAAATTTACCTTTACAGTTTACCTGAACATGTGGCATCCATGTCTCATGCACACGCCCTCAGACGAGTCCCCCTCCGCACGCGCCTCCGCCTTGGCGGCCGAGCTCCGAGCCTTGGTCGGCAAGCTGAAGCGCCGGTTGCGCGAGCAGGCCGACGTTGGAGATCTGACGTTGTCCCAGGTGTCGGTGCTGCTTCGCCTCGAAAAGGACGGCGAGGCCACCACGTCGAGCCTCGCGCGCGCCGAGGGCATGCGCCCGCAATCCATGGCCACGGTCATCGCCGCGCTGGAGTCGGCGGGTCTGGTCAGCGGCGCGCCGGATCCGGCCGACGGGCGACAGACGCTCCTGTCGCTCACGGACGCCTGCCGCCAATGGATTCAGGAGGGGCGCGCGGCGCGGCAGGATTGGCTGTCGCGAAGACTCCAGGCGCGGCTTTCCAGCGACGAGATGGAAGTCCTCGCCACTGCGGTCGGACTGCTCAAACGGCTCGCCGACGACTGACCGACTCCCCTGATCTCGCCGAAAGCACGTCTCTCGAGAGGACATCACATGGCGCTGACGACCCTCGACCCGAACACCGCCCTGCTCGTCATCGACCTGCAGAAGGGCATTGTCGGCTCGCCCCTCGTCCATCCCATCGGCGCGGTCGTGGACCGCGCCCGGGCGCTGATCGGCGCCTTCCGTGAACGCGGCCTGCCGGTCGTGCTGATCAACGTCGCCGGCGGCGCGCCGGGCCGCACGGAGCAGCCGCCGCGTCACGGCGGCGCGCTTGCCGAGGGCTTCACCGACTTCATCCCTGAGCTCGACCGGCAGCCGGACGACATCGTCGTGACCAAACGGACCTGGGGGGCCTTCGCCAGCACGGACCTCGAGCAGCGGCTCAAGGCGGCGGGCGTCACCCAGGTAGTCGTCCTCGGCGTCGCCACCGGGACGGGCGTGGAGGCGACGGCACGCCAGGCCTACGAGCAGGGGTTCCACGTCACCCTCGCCATCGATGCCATGACCGACACCCGTCCCGTGGCTCACGACTACAGCATCAAGAACGTCTTCCCACGGCTGGGGGAGACGGGGACCAGTCAGGAGATCATCGATCTCCTCCGGACGAGGAGCGCCTGACATGCCGTGGCTTGATCCGGTGGCCTATGTCTTCGGCGGGGCGTTCCTGGCCAACGCCGTTCCGCACCTCGTCACCGGCATGACCGGCAGGCCGTTCCAGAGCCCGTTCGCCAAGCCGCCCGGGCAAGGCCTGTCCTCCTCGACCGTCAACGTGCTCTGGGGGTTCTTCAACCTCGTCGTCGGTTATCTCCTGGTTTGCCGTGTCGGCGATTTCGACCTGCGCGACGCCTCCGACGTCGTGGCGCTGGGGCTCGGCGTGCTGCTGCTGGCCCTCGTGTCGGCGCGGCATTTCGGCCGCTTCAACGGCGGGAACACGCCGGAGCGTTCATGAGGATCCCGGGCGTCTTTCGTTCGCTCAGGGGCTTCAACTACCGTCTGTGGGCCGCCGGCGCGCTCGTCTCCAATGTCGGGACGTGGATGCAGCGCATGGCCCAGGACTGGCTCGTGCTCACCCAGCTCACGCAGCACAGCGCCTCGGCCGTGGGCCTCGTCATGGCGCTCCAGTTCGGGCCGCAGCTTCTCCTCCTGCCTTGGACAGGCTTCGCCGCCGACCATTTCAACCAGCGCAGGCTGCTGATCGCGACCCAGGCGGCGTTGGGCGCCCTGGCCCTGATCCTGGGCGCCCTCACGGTCGCCGGCGTCGTCCAGCTCTGGCAGGTCGATGTCCTCGCCTTTCTTCAGGGCTGCGCCGCCGCGTTCGACGCGCCCGTGCGCCAGACCTTCGTCGCCGAGCTGGTCGGCGACGAGGACCTGCCGAACGCCGTCGCGCTCAACTCGACCTCTTTCAACGCGGCGCGGATGGTCGGCCCGGCGGTCGCCGGCGTGACCATCGCTGCGATCGGCACGGGCTGGGCTTTCGTGATCAACGGCGCCTCGTTTATCGCGGTGCTGATCTCGCTGTTCCGGCTGCGGGTCTGCGAGCTGCGTCCCAACCCGCGGGCGGCGCGCGCCAAAGGGAGCTTCCTGGAAGGCTTCCGCTACGTGCGGGGCCGCTCGGACCTCAAGACGATCCTGGTCATGCTGTTCCTGATCGGGACCTTCGGTCTGAACTTCCCGATCTTCACCTCGACCATGGCCGTCGGGGTGTTCCACGCGGACGCGCGCGCGTTCGGCCTCCTGTCGTCGATCATGGCCATCGGCACGATGTTGGGCGCCTTGATGGCCGCCGGCCGCGACAGGATCGGGTTCGGATCGCTCCTGCTGGGAGCCGGCGTCTTCGGGCTCGGCTGCACGCTCGGCGCCCTGGCGCCGAGCTATTGGCTCTTCGCCGGCGCTCTCGTCGTGATCGGCGTGGCCGCCCTGACCTTCACCAACGCGACCAACAGCCTGATGCAGCTCTCGACCGAGCCGTCCATGCGCGGGCGGGTGATGGCGCTTCGCATCGGCATAGCGCTCGGGGGCACGCCGATCGGCGCGCCGATCGTCGGATGGGTCGCCGACAATTTCGGCCCCCGCTGGGCGCTCGGCATCGGGGCGGCGTCGGGTTTCGCGGCCGCCATCGTCGCTGCCGGCTTCCTCGTCCGGCAATCCGGGCGCGCCGAAGCCGACAAGAGGCGGAGCGCGTGATCGATTCGATCTGCAGCGATCGCGCTCCGGAAGCCGGCACGGCCGCCTGCTCGCGGAACCCCGCAGATCTCCGGGCCGTCTCCATCGCGCGGCAGGAACGCTCGCCTGTCGTCGCGATGGCGCGCCCTCACCCCGCCCTTCCCAGGCGCCGCCAGATCTTGCCCGCCATCCCGGCGAGGCCTTGCCGGAACGCCAGCACGCAGACGACGAACACCACGCCCTGGGTCACCGTCACCCAGGAGCCGAGCGGGGCGAGATAGGTCTCCATCGCCACCACCACCACCGCGCCGGCCATCGGGCCGAGCACGGTGCCGACGCCGCCGACCAGGGCCATCAGCACCACCTCGCCGGACATGGTCCATTGCACGTCGGTGAGCGAGGCGAGCTGGAACACCAGCGCCTTGGTGGCGCCGGCCAGGCCCGCCAGCGTCGCCGACAGGGTGAACAGGATCAGCTTGAAGCGCTCGGGGTGGTAGCCGAGCGACAGCGCCCTCGGCTCGTTGTCGCGGATCGCCTTCATCACCTGGCCGAAGGGCGAATGGACGATGCGGTGGATGGCGATGAGGCCAGCGAGCACGATCGCCGCGACCAGCGCGTAGAGGACGCGGTCGTCCGACAGATCGATCAGGCCGAACAGCCGGCCGCGCGGCACGGCCTGGATGCCGTCCTCGCCGCCGGTGAACGGCGCCTGCAGGCAGAAGAAATACACCATCTGCGCCAGCGCCAGCGTGATCATGGCGAAGTAGATGCCCTGGCGCCGGATGGCCAGGCTCCCGACCACCAGGCCGAGCACCGTCGCCGTGAGCGTGCCGGCGAGGATGGCGAGCTCGGGCGTCAGCCCCCAGGTCTTGGCTGCATAGGCGCTGACATAGCTCGCCATGCCGAAGAAGGCGGCATGGCCGAAGGAGAGCAGCCCGCCATAGCCGAGCAGCAGGTTGAAGGCGCAGGCGAACAGGCCGAAGCACAGCACCTTCATCAGGAAGATGGGATAGAGCACGAAGGGCGCCGCGACGATGAGGACGAGCAGCGCCGCGAAGGCCGCGCGGTCGCCGGCGCCCTGGCGCCTGTCCGTCGCGGGGGAGGGGATCGCCGGAGCCGCCATCACGCCGTCCTCCCGAACAGGCCCGCCGGCCGCAGCAGCAGCACCAGCACCATGATGACGAAGATGATGGTCGAGGCCGCCTCGGGATAGAACACCTTGGTCAGGCCCTCGACCACGCCGAGGCCGAAGCCGGTGAGGATCGAGCCGAGGATCGAGCCCATGCCGCCGATCACCACCACGGCGAAGACCACGATGATGGTGTCGCCGCCCATGTTGGGATTGACGGAGTAGATCGGCGCCGCCAGCACGCCGGCGAAGGCGGCGAGGGCCACGCCGAAGCCGTAGGTCAGCGTCATCAGCCGCGGCACGTTGATGCCGAAGGCCTCCACCAGCTTCGGGTTCTCGGTCGCGGCGCGCAGGGTCGCGCCGAGCCGGGTCTTCTCGATGATCAGCCAGGTCGAGAGGCACAGCACCAGCGAGGCGGCCACCACGAAGCCGCGATAGACCGGCAGGAACATGAAGCCGAGGTTCCAGGCGCCGGTGAGCGCCGGCGGGATGGCGTAGGGCAGGCCGGAAATGCCGTACTGGTTGCGGAACAGGCCCTGGATGATCAGGGCGAGGCCGAAGGTCAGGAGCAGGCCGTAGAGATGGTCGAGCTGGTAGAGCCGGGCGATGAACAGCCGCTCGATCGCCATGCCGACCAGCCCCACCGCCAGCGGCGCCAGGATCAGCGCCGGCCAGAAGCCGATGCCGGCATAGGCGAGCAGCATCCAGGCGGCGAAGGCGCCCATCATGTACTGGGCGCCGTGGGTGAAGTTGATGATGTTGAGCAGGCCGAAGATCACCGCCAGGCCGAGGCTGAGCGTGGCATAGAACGAGCCGTTGATCAGCCCGAGCAGGAGCTGGCCGAGCAGCGCCTGCAGGGGAATGCCGAACAGCGTGAGCATCAGGGCCTCTCGGGTGACGTCATCGGCACGATTTCACGGACCACACAGGCTTTTCCACAACGCTCGAGCGTCATGGCCGGGCTTGACCCGGCCACCCACGCGAACGCCGCCAGATGTGCGATCGAGCGCGATTCTGCGCGAGGCCCCGCTCGTCCATCGTTCGTGCTCGCCGCCACCCCGACCCGCGGCCTTGTTCCCCAGCGTAGAGTTCGCGTGGATGGCCGGGTCAAGCCCGGCCATGACGCGCTGGGGTCGGGGCTGCGCCACGCAGTGTCGCCACTCCCGCGCTCCCTCATGACCGAGCTTCCAGGCGAAGCCCCTTCATCCCATTCACCGTCACTTCACCAGCGGGCAGCCGCCGTCGGCCATCGGCTTGAAGGCCTCGGCCGCGGGGATGGTGGCGAGCAGCTTGTAATAGTCCCACTCGCCCTTGGATTCCGCCGGCTTCTTCACCTCGAACAGGTACATGTCGTGGATGACGCGGCCGTCGGCGCGCACCTGGCCCTTGCCCATCAGCGGGTCGTCGGTCGGCATCTCCTTCATCTTGGCGATGACCTGAGCCGGGTCCTTGCTCTTCAGGGCGTCGATCGCTTTCAGATAGTGCAGCACGCCGGAATAGACGCCGGCATGCACCATGGTCGGCATCTTGCCGCCGCTCCGGGCGGCGAAGCGCTTGGACCATTCGCGGGTGCCGTCGTTGAGGTCCCAGTAGAAGGCCTCGGTCAGCACCAGGCCCTGCGCCGCCTGAAGGCCCAGGGCGTGCACGTCGCTGATGAAGATGAGGAGGCCGGCGAGACTCTGGCCGGCCTGGGTGATGCCGAACTCGGAGGCCTGCTTGATGGCGTTGATGGTGTCGCCGCCGGCATTGGCGAGGCCGATCACCTTGGCGCCGGAGGATTGCGCCTGGAGCAGGAAGGAGGAGAAGTCGCTGGCCGGGAAGGGCGTCTTGACCGAGCCAAGCACTTTGCCGCCCGCCGCGGTGACGATGGCGGTGGTGTTGTCCTCCAGCGACTTGCCGAAGGCGTAGTCGGCGGTGATGAAGAACCAGGTGTCGCCGCCGCGCTTGACCATGGCGCCGCCCGTGCCCTTGGCGAGGGCATAGGTGTCGTAGGTCCAGTGGATGGTGTTGGGCGAGCACTGCTTGCCGGTGAGGTCGGTGGCGCCGGCGCCGGAATCGATGAAGACCTTGTTCTTCTCCTTGGTGACCTGGCTGACGGCCAGCGCCACCGAGGAGGTCGGCACGTCGAGGATGGCGTCGACGCCGTCCTGGTCGTACCACTGCCGGGCGATGCCGGCGCCGATGTCGGGCTTGTTCTGGTGGTCGGCCGAGATGATCTCGACCTTGATGCCCTTCTCCGCCGCCTTGAAGTCCTCCACCGCCATCTGCGCGGCGATGACCGAGCCTTCGCCCGAGAGGTCGGCATAGACGCCGGAGCGGTCGTTGAGCACGCCGAGCTTCACCGCCACCTCGGCCTGCGCCAGGCCGGCGCTCGCCCCGAGGAGCGCCGCCGCGAGCAGGATGTGTCTGAAGTTCATGCCGTCCCTCCCATTGCCCGTTCTCGCCTCACACGCCGAGATAGGCGTGCAGCTTGTCGATGTTGGCCTCCAGATCCGCGTTGGCGATCCGGTCGACGATCCTGCCCTGCTCGACCACGTAGTGCCGGTCGGCCACGGTCGCGGCGAAGCGGAAGTTCTGCTCCACCAGGATGATGGTGAAGCCCCGCCGCTTCAGCGCCGCGATGGTGCGGCCGATCTCGCCGATGATGACCGGCGCCAGGCCCTCGGTCGGCTCGTCGAGCAGAAGCAGGTTGGCGCCGGTGCGCAGGATGCGGCCGATGGCGAGCATCTGTTGCTCGCCGCCCGAGAGCTTGGTGCCCTGGCTGGCGGCGCGCTCCTTCAGGTTCGGGAACAGGGCGAGGATGTCCTCGACCGGCAGGCCGCCGGGCTTGACCACCGGCGGCAGCATCAGGTTCTCGCGAACGGAGAGGCTGGCGAAGATGCCGCGCTCCTCCGGGCAATAGCCGATGCCGAGCCGGGCGATGCGGCGCGAGGGCAGGCCGATGGTCTCGCGGCCCTCGAACATGATCGAGCCGCGGCGCTGGGGCAGCACGCCTATGATCGACTTCATCGTGGTGGTCTTGCCGGCGCCGTTGCGGCCGAGCAGCGTCACCACCTCGCCGGCGCGCACCTCGAAATCCATGCCGTGCAGAACATGCGACTCGCCATACCAGGCGTGGAGGTCGCGCACCGCCAGCAGCGGCGCCGGCGCCTCGGCCGCGGGGTGGTGGGGCGGCGTGCCGTCAGCCATGGCCGCCTCCGCCGATATAGGCCTCGACCACGCGCGGGTCGGCCGAGACGGTGGCATAGTCGCCCTCCGCCAGCACCTTGCCGCGGGCCAGCACGGTGATGCGGTGCGACAGGGTGGCGACCACCGAGAGATTGTGCTCGACCATCAGGATGGTGCGGTTCCTGGCGATGCTGCGGATCAGCTCCGTGGTGCGCTCGACATCCTCGCGCCCCATGCCGGCCATCGGCTCGTCGAGCAGCAGCATCTCCGGGTCGAGCGCCAGCGTGGTCGCGAGCTCGAGGGCACGCTTGCGGCCATAGGAGAGCTGGGCCGCGGGCGTCGCGGCGAAGCCGGCGAGGCCGACGCTCTCGGCCAGCGCCAGCGCTTCGCCGTCGAGCGCCTCGAGCAGGCGCTGCGGGCGCCAGAAGTCGTAGGAATGGCCGCGCCGGCGCTGCAGGGCGATGCGGATATTCTCCATCACGCTCATCTGCCCGAACACGGCCGAGATCTGGAAGGAGCGCACCAGGCCGAGGCGGGCCACGTCCGCCGGCTTCATGCCGGTGATGTCGCGGCCCTTGTAGGTGATGCTGCCGTCCGACGGCGGCAGGAACTTGGTGAGCAGGTTGAAGCAGGTGGTCTTGCCGGCCCCGTTCGGGCCGATCAGCGCGTGCACCGTGCCGCGCCGCACCGTGAGGCCGACACCGTCGACAGCCCGGAAGCCCCTGAAATCCTTCGTCAGACCGTCGGTCCGCAGGATGGTGTCGGCTTCCATGCCGTTGCTCGTCGCCCCCGCCTGCAACCCTCATAAGTCTTGTTCTTGATGGAGTTATGTCGCCGCGGCCGCAGGTTCGTCAATCGCCCGCGCTGCCCGTTTTTCGCGCAGCGGTGGCAACTCGGCTTTCGTTCACGGCGGCTCAGGGCCCGGGCGCAAGCTCGCGGTCCGGCGCCGCGAAGCGCCGGGCGAGGGCGTGGTAGACCCCGTCGGGGCAGACCAGGCGCGAGGCCTGGCTGGCGATCAGGCTGCTCAGCATGATCGGGACGACGAGCGCGTGGTCCGAGGTCATCTCGGCCACGATGACGAAGGACGTCAGCGGAGCCTGCACCACGCCGGCGAGATAGGCCGCCATGCACAGGACGCCGAGCACCGCCAGCGGCATCGGCGGCAGCAGCGGGGCGAGGTCGCGGGCGATGCCGGCGCCGACCGCCAGGGACGGCGAGAACAGGCCGCCGGGAATGCCGCTGACCGAGGAGAGCGCGGTGGCGACGAGCTTGGCCGGGGCAAAGGCCAGCGGCAGGCCGGCGTCGCCGCGCAGCACCGCCTGGGCCTGGGCATAGCCGGTGCCGAACACCGTGCCGTCGGCGGCGAAGGCGCAGGCCACCACGCCGAGCCCGCACAGCACCGCGAAGGCGACGGGATGGGCCTTGATCCAGGCGCCGGGCCGGCCGGGCAGGCCCTGCGACATCGCCACGATGCCGCGGCTGAACAGGCCGCCGGCGAGGCCGCAGACGATGCCGGCCACCGGCACCGCGACCCAGGCCGGGCCGAGCGGCAGCACCTCCGGCGTGATGCCGAAATAGGCATAGTCGCCCAGGATCGCCAGCGAGGTGAAGCCGGCGGCGATCACCGTGCCGAGGATCAGGCCGCTGGTCCGGACCTCGAAGGAGCGGCTCATCTCCTCGATGCCGAAGATCAGCCCCGCCAGCGGCGCGTTGAAGGCCGCCGCCACCCCCGCCGCCGAGCCGGCCAGCAGCAGGCCGGGCTCGCGGTGGCGGGCGAGGCGCCCCATCGCGGCCATGGCGGCGGCGCCGACCTGCACCGTCGGCCCCTCGCGCCCGGCCGAGGCGCCGCAGAGCAGGCCGAGGATCAGGAGCACGATCTTGGCCGCCGCCACCTTCAGCGACACCAGCCGGCTCTGCGCGGCCGGATCGGCCTCGCGCATGGCGGCGATCACCTGCGGGATGCCGCTGCCGCCCGCCGTCGGCGCGAAGCGTCGGGTCAGCCAGGCCGAGAGCCCGAACCCCGCCGGCGTGACCAGGACGGGGGCGAGCGGCCAGGCCTCGCGCAGGGCGGCGAAGGCCTCCTGCGCGCCGTCGGCCAGCTTGGCCATGGCGATGGCGATGGCGCCGACCGAGAGCCCGCCGACGACGAACGGCACCCGCCGGCTGAGCACCGGCAGCCAGATGCGGTGGGAGGGCACCGACAGGCGCCGGCGCGGGGGAGGCTCGGGATCCATGGCGGGGTCACGGGAGGAAGGGCCGGTCCTGGCCGCCGGCTTGATAGACCGGGCCGGCAGCCGGCACAACCCGCGGGTCCGGCGCGCCCGGTCCGCCGGGCCCGAGGCGGCCGATGGCCTCAGCGCCACAGCCGGCAGAGCACGTTCAGCCCGCAGCGCAGGTCGCCGAGACTGGCCGGGCGGTCGGCGATGATCGCGGCCTTGAGGGCGGCCAGCGCCGCGCGGCCGTCGGGAAGGTCGATCAGGGCGGTGTAGGCGTCGGCATAGTCGCGGCGGATGCGGGCGATCGCCTCGTCGGACTGGTCCTCCTCCTGGCGCCACGGCCCGCCGTCGGTCAGGATGGTCGAGGGGCTCTTGGGCGTTGCAAGGGGAATGCCCATCAGGCGGGCATAGCGGGCCACCACCGCGCCCCAGCGCTCGCCCGCCGCGAATTGCTGCGCGTTGATCTCGCCGGCGAGGCGCAGCCGGCCGAGGAAGCTGCCGGCGAGCTGGCTGCGCAGCTCCGCTTCCGACACGCCGAGGCGCCGCCGGTTTGCTTCGGCGAGCTGCATGATCTCGTCCTTGGTCTCGCGCTTGTAGCGGCCGGTGCCCGGCTCGCGCTCCTTCAGCTCCCAGGGCTGGCTCGGACGCGTCAGGGCACGCAGCTCGACGCGGCCGTGCCTGGTGTGCACGACGGCGACGACTCGCTCTCTTCGCTTCTTCATGGGCTGCTCCAAAGGCCGCTCGTGCTCCGTTCGATGCCCAGCGCGGCCCGGAAGCGCCGGCCGTCCTCGCCGGGTAGGCCCGGCCGGGCCTCGATCCCGACCGGCATCGCCGCGCCGTCCGGGATCGGGTTCGGCCTGTCCCTGCGCGGGCGGGCCTGGTTGACGTCCGGCATCGGCATCCCTTCTGCTCCGGCCAGGCGGATCAGAGGTCGGCGCACAGGGCGGCGGGCGAGCCGAACAGGCCCGGCCGGAGCGGCTCGGCATGGCGCGGCGGCCTCGGCAGCGCGGCGATGGCATAGGTCGTCCAGCGCCCGCCACTCGCCTCGAGGTCTTCGAGATGGGCACGGCAGGCGGCTTCGAGCACGGGGCTGCCGTCCTCCTCCTCGGCGTCCCAGGCCGCCTCGAAGCGCCGGCGCATCCCGGCCGTTGCCGCCTTGTTGCGGCGTTTGAGGCAGGAGGCGACGGCGCTCTTGGTGCGTCCCATGGCCGCGCCGATCTCGGCGCGGGTCAGGCCACGGCTGCGCAGCTCGCCCATCCTGTCGATCTCTTCGGTGGTCCATTGCGCGGGCATCACAGGGTCTCCACGATGGGGGCCTGGCGCGCGGCGCCGGCCCGGAGCTGAAAGGACCGGCGCGGGCGGGCGCCGGCATGACGGGCGGGAGGAGTGCGGTCGTCGCTGGAGGGATGGTTGCTGGAGGGATGGTCGCTCATGGCGAGGGCTCCGTCGGGTTGGGTGATGCGAACGGGATGTCCATCCGCACGTTTTTGGTTTGTTCTCATATATTCTGATTTTTAGAAGTAGACGTCAAGGGGGTGGTCTGATATTCGTGATGCAGATTTCGCTATGCGGAAAACCATCATGGACACCGACGCGATCGCCTGGATCCGGGAAGGGCTGGCCAGGCCGGGAAAGAGCCAGACCGGCCTGGCGCGGGCGCTGGGCCGTGCCCCCTCGGCGGTCAGCGCCCTGCTGAAGGGGACGCGGCAGTTGAAGGCCAGGGAGATTCCGCTCGTCGCCGCCTATCTCGAGGTCTCCCCGCCCGGGGCCATGGCGGCCGGCGGGCCGGGTGTGCCGGCCGGTTTTGCCGAGCCGGCGGGGCCGCCGCCGCGTCCACCGGGCGCCTTCCGCATCGAGCCGTTCGAGGCGCCGCGCCTCAGCGAGCGGCTGACGCCCGTCTACGGCCTGGCGGTCGGCGGGG
Source organism: Labrys wisconsinensis (assembly GCF_030814995.1). Classification (GTDB taxonomy): domain Bacteria; phylum Pseudomonadota; class Alphaproteobacteria; order Rhizobiales; family Labraceae; genus Labrys; species Labrys wisconsinensis. The sequence continues at coordinate 118,657 of NZ_JAUSVX010000015.1, forward strand.
ACGACGGCCGGTTCTATTTCAACGGCGAGACCGTCGGCTGGGTGAAGACGCCGGAATCGCTGCTCGGCGTGCGCAATGCCTATGCCCTCTATGTGGCCGAGGAGAGCATGGTGCCGCGTTTCAAGCCGGGCGAGCAGGTCTGGGTCAATCCGCATAGGGCACCGATCCGCGGCGACGACGTCATCGTGCAGCTCCATCCCGAGCACGAGCACGACAATCCCGAGGGCTACATCAAGGAGTTCCGCGGCTGGACGCCGCGGGCGCTGCTGCTCTGGCAGTGGAATCCGGCCGGGGAGATCGAGATCGACCGACAGCTGGTCCGGAGCATCCACGTCATCGTCGGGCGGGGATAGCCGCCACGTCCGGCCTCGCCCGGCGCGTCCCCGCGCCGGCCGTCAGTCGCCGTCGAGCCGTGCCGCCCATTCCAGCGCCTCCGCCGGCAGGTCGCCGACGCGGGCCAGGATCACCGTGTCACCGGCGCCTCCGACGCTGGGGTCGCAGGTGCGGGCGAGCGCCACCGCGCCGGCCGCGGCACCGAGCCGTTCGGCCAGATGCACCGCCTCGGCGGCGCTGCGCGCCGCGCGCGCCTCGCCCGGCACGATCCGGCCGCGCCTGGCCGGCGCGAAGGTCTGCACCATGAAATACGTTACCTGCGGCACGGCTCCCCTCCAGCGCTGCCTTGAACAAAAGAAGAACATGGGCGCCGGGGAGTCAAGCCCGATTCGGGGAAGCCGGCGAATTCCGCCGGTCCATTGCGGAAATCGCAAGGGTGGCGTTTGACAGGTCTTTCTGATTATCAGAAAAACAATCCGCACAACAGCGGAGCTGCCGGATGCGCTTCACGCCCGACCGCGATCTTCTGGGCCTCAACGAGCTGCGGATCGCCCATGCCACGGTCCCGCGCGGCGGCGTCGACGACCCCGGCCTGCTGCAGGACATGCGCGACGCCTTCGCCCGCGACCTCGACCGCTGCCTGCAATGGCTCTATCGCCGCGGTCGCGATTTCCGCTTCTGCGCCGATGCGCAGATCGACCCGCGCGAGCTGGTCGAGGCCCTGCTGCAGGACCTGGAGGAGCATTGCCTGGCGCCGATCGACCGGCGCATCGAGGCGCTGGGCGAGGCGCGGCCGCCGGCGGCCCTCTATCGCCGCCGCCCGGGCCCGCACGGCGCCGCGCCCTGAGCCGGGACGCCATGCCGTCACGCAGTTGCGCCCGGCCCCGGCTTGCGCTACCGCCGTGTCGGCCCGGGCCTCGCCGGGAGGTCCGGCCGTTGCGCGCGGTCCCGACGGGTCCCAGGCTGCGGCGGGGCACCGTCGGCCGGCGCGCGCACGCCAACATCCACGGCAGAGACAGCACCTTGCGCATCGCAATCATCGGAACGGGGTATGTCGGGCTCGTGACCGGAGCCTGCCTTGCCGATTTCGGGCACGTGGTGACGTGCGTCGACAAGGACCCGGTCAAGATCGAGGCGCTGCTGGCCGGCCGCATGCCGATCTACGAGCCGGGCCTGGAGGATCTCGTCGCCCGCAACGTGCGCGAGGCGCGCCTGTCCTTCACCGCCGAGCTGGCCCCGGCGGTGCGCGAGGCCGACGCGGTGTTCGTCGCCGTCGGCACGCCCTCGCGCCGCGGCGACGGCCATGCCGACCTCTCCTATGTCTATGGCGCGGCCCGCGAGATCGCCGTCGCCGTCGCCGGCTTCACCGTGGTGGTGACCAAGTCGACCGTGCCCGTCGGCACCGGCGACGAGGTCGAGCGCATCATCCGCGAGACCCGGCCGGACGCCGACATCGCCGTGGTCTCCAATCCGGAGTTCCTGCGCGAGGGCGCGGCGATCGAGGATTTCAAGCGGCCGGACCGCATCGTCATCGGCATCGAGGACGAGCGCGCCCGTGCCGTGATGGCCGAGGTCTACCGGCCGCTCTACCTCAACCAGGGGCCGCTCCTGTTCACGCAGCGGCGCACCTCCGAGCTGATCAAATATGCGGCCAATGCCTTCCTCGCCACCAAGATCACCTTCATCAACGAGATGGCGGACCTGTGCGAGAAGGTCGGGGCCAATGTCCAGGACGTCGCCCACGGCATCGGCCTCGACAAGCGCATCGGCTCCAAGTTCCTGCATGCGGGGCCGGGCTTCGGCGGCTCGTGCTTCCCCAAGGACACGCTCGCCCTGATGCGCACCGGCCAGGGCCACGGCGTGCCGCTGCGCCTGGTCGAGGCGGTGGTCGGGGTCAACGACGCCCGCAAGACCGCAATGGCCCGCAAGATCGTCTCGGCCTTCGACGGCGACGTCTCCGGGCGGACCATCGCCCTGCTCGGGCTTACCTTCAAGCCCAACACCGACGACATGCGCGAGAGCCCGTCGATCCCGATCGTCTATGCCCTGCTCGACAAGGGCGCCAGGATCCGCGCCTACGATCCGCAGGGCATGGATGAGGCCAGGAAGGTGCTCGGCGAGGTCGATTACCGCTCGAGCGCCTATGACTGCATCGACGGCGCCGACGCCGCGGTGATCGTCACCGAATGGGACGAGTTCCGCGCCCTCGACCTCGACCGGGTCAAGCGGCTCCTGGCCGAGCCGCGCATCATCGACCTGCGCAACATCTACCGGCCCGAGGAGATGGCCCGGCGCGGCTTCCGCTATGAGAGCGTCGGTCGGCGCGCCGTCAACGCCGGCGCCTGACGAAGGGCCTGGCCGGCATTCCGGCCAGCGGTCGAAGGCGCGGCGAGCTATTTCTTCGGCGGCCAGACCTTGATCCCGGCAACCGTCTTCGCCGCGGCGGCGGGCGCCGGCTCGGGGGCCTTGGCTGCCGCGCCGAGATGCACCTTGCCGACGCCGCGCAGCAGCCGCTGATAGGTGTGGATGGCGACGGCGGCCGCGCTCTTCCCCGGCGGAATCTCGGTCTTGGCCAGCACCGCGGCGGCCAACGTGGCCGCAATCATCCGATCGTCCATGGGGCACCTTCTCGGCAGGGCGTCGTCGTTGGGGAAGGAGGGTGAAAAAATCAACGTTGGACTATGGCACGCCCGCTTCTTCGCGAGAAGCGGCTATCTATTGTCGAATCGACTTGAGTTATCCCTGCGGCAGCAGCGGGCCGGGTGACCGGCGTGACCCGTCCTGTCCGATTCGCCTTCAGATGCCGCCGATCCCGAAGCGGCTGGCAAGCGCGATGCCGCCGACGAGAGTGCCGAGCAGCAGCAGGACTGTGATCTCCATGCCGAATGTCTCCATCATGATCGCCCCGGAGGTGCGGCAGCAAGAACCGTGCCAGCCCTCCGCTGCCGCAGGGTCATGGCCTCTTCCATGGCGCAAGCTCTTGACGGCGCGATGACGGGATCGGCATGCCGGACGGGAGACCGCGCTTACGGATTGGGCAAGCGCTCGCATCGATGCGATGGGGGAGGGAAGGCGCCGCAGGCCTTCGGCGTCGGCAAGGAGCCCCGCCGGGACGATCGGGTGGCACGGTCTTCGGGACACCGGCTCTACCCATTGCGCAACTGGTCGGAGTGGTAGGATTCGAACCTACGACCCCCACGTCCCGAACGTGGTGCTCTACCAGGCTGAGCCACACTCCGCCGCCAGTCGCGAGGCGGGTCTATAGCGGCATCGCAGCGGGCCTGCAAGCACCTAGCGTGCGAAAATCGGGAAAGGCTCGCAGCGGGCCCAACGATCTGCCCCACGATCCTTGCAGCCGCTGCTCGAACGGTCTATTCACCCGGCCGCGTTGGGGCGTCGCCAAGCGGTAAGGCAGCGGATTTTGATTCCGCCATTCGGAGGTTCGAGTCCTCCCGCCCCAGCCAGCCACGAGCCGCCGATGGCTTTGGCGAACTGGACTTTGCCCGCAGCGACGCCTGACTGTCGTTTGGAACGCCCGCGGTGGTCGCATTTTGAATGGCGGTGCCGATTCGTTCGCCGGCAGTCGGCGTGTCAGCCTTATCGAGCGCTTCGGCAGTGTAAGCTGGGGCGACACGCCGTCGATCTTGACCCGACTCGGCGCCGGCATGTCGCCGATCGACCGATTTCCCGGCTGAACGACGGTTCGGAACGAGGCTCCTCCCCAGGGGGCGAGACGGGATCTGCCCGCCGGACCGATCCCGGGCCGGACGGCATCTCAGAGTTGGTCGGCGCCGGCGACGAAACCACCGCCATCGATGATGACCGCCTGGCCGGTGATGAACGACGCGGCATCCGATGAGAGGAAGAGAACGAGCTGCGCGATTTCGGACGGGTCGCTGATGCGGCCCATCGGAATCACCGGGAGCACCGTGTCCCTGGCGCTCTGCGGGCTGCCGAACATGTCCGTCAGAAGCGGCGTCATCACCGAGCCCGGCGCAATGGCATTGATGCGGATGTTCTTGCGCGCCACTTCCAGCGCCACCGAATTGGTGAGGCCGATCACGCCCCACTTGCTGGCGCAATAGACGGCGGTGGTCGCATAGCCCATGACGCCGAAGAGCGAGGAGGTGTTGACGATGGCGCCGCCGCCCCGCTCGATCATGTGCGGCACCTGATGCTTCAGCCCAAGGAAAATGCCCTTCAGGTTGACGTCGATGAGCTGGTAGAAATCCGCCTCGCTCACGTCCTGCACCGGCGCGGCCCGGCTCGACATGCCGGCATTGTTGAAGGCGATGTCGATGCGGCCGAAGCGCTCGAAGGCCCTGGCGTGCAGGTCCGCCATGGCATCGGCGTTGCGCACGTCGACCTCGAGGAACTCGTACTCCGTTTTCCCCGCCGCCTTGATCTCCTGCCCCAGGCTCTCGCCGTGCGCAGTGCCGAGGCCGGCAACGAACAGGTTGGCCCCCGCCCTCGCAAAGGCGAGCGCCGTGGCGCGGCCGATGCCGGTCGTGCCGCCGATCAGCAGCGCGGTCCTTCCCGTAAAATCATAGCTGACCTGCCTGACCTGAACTTCCGTCATCGTTTCCTCCCTCGGGCGCGGGCGGCCGCGTACGCCGCCCGTCGGCGGCAGTTTGCCTCCGGGACGCGGCCTGCGGCCCCGGCGAATTCGCCATAACTGCTATATCGCCGGCGTCGCGATGACCGCCGGATCGCGTCTGCTACACATTTCCCGCCTGCGCCGGTCAAAAGGCGCCACAGGGCTCAACGGGCAAGCGCGCCGCGCGACCGATCAAGCCCGTGAGAAACCGTGCAATCGGGAGGATCGCCAGCATGAGGAAGTTCCTGACGGCCACGATGTCCGCGCTCGCCGTGGCGTGGGCGGTCGCCGGCGACCCGGTCGTCGCCGAGGCCAAGACCCTCGGCATCGTCGCGCTGCTCGCGAACGACGCCCTCAACATCGCTGTGATCGCCGGCGCCACCGATGCCGCCAAGAAAGCCGGCTGGGACGTGAAGGTCACCGACACGCAGGCGAGTGCCGACCAGGCCAATGCCGCGATGCGCAATTTCGCGGTGCAGAAGGTCGATGCGATGTTCGTGCTCGCCTTCGCGAGCTCCTCCATCGGCGCCGGTCTCGCAGCCGCCAACGACGCCGGCATCCCGGTCGCCACATGGGGTGGCGAGATCGTCCCCGGCATCGTGGTCACCACCAGCGGCAGGACGGTCGGCGACGACTCGGCCAAGTATCTCCTGGGCCAGGTCGGCGACAGCGCCGACATCCTCGCCATGACCTTTCACCCTGGAAAGCTCTGCATCGATCGCGGCGAGGCCTTCGACGCGGCGGTGAAAGGCAAGGCCGGCCTCAACATCACCTACAACGAGGTCACCGTTCCCGGCCAGGTGCAGAACGGCAATGCCATGGCACAGGCCTGGCTGACCGCGCATCCGGCCGGCGGCAAGACCAAGCTCGCCATCTGGTCGTGCTGGGACGAGCCGATGCAGGGCGCCGTCGCCGCCATCCGCCAGGCGGGGCGCGACGACGTGACCACCGTCTCCATCAACGGGAGCCCGCAGGGCGTCGATCTGGTCAAGAACGGCGACATGACCGCGACCGTCTGGCAGCCGGCCTACGCCGAGGGCGAGGCGGTGTTCAAGACTATCCTCGAGGCCATGGCGGCCGGGAAGGATTGGAAGCCGAAGGTCATCGAAATTGCCGGCATCGTGGTCAGCAAGGACAACGTCGACAAATTTCTCGCTGACCATCCCAGTGGCCAGTAACACTGCCGAAATCCTCTTCGGCGGTGCTGCTGCGATGCAGGTCGGGGGGCCTTGGATTCAGATCCGCGGCCTTGGCAAGCATTTCGCAGGCGAGGTCGCGCTCGACAATGTCGACCTCGACATCCCCAGGGGCGAGGTGCACGGGCTCGTCGGCGCCAATGGTGCCGGCAAGTCGACGCTGATCCGCTGCATGGCCGGCGTCACCGTACCCGATCGCGGTGAGATCATCGTGGGCGGCGAGCCCCTGCGGCAGGGGGTGCCCAGGGCGGCTGAGAAAGCAGGGCTCGCCTTCATCCACCAGGAGCTGAACCTCATTCCCCATTTCAGCGTGCTCGAGAACATGCTTCTCGGCGCCCCCAAGGCGACCCGCTTCGGCCTCATCGACTGGAAGCGCTCGGGCGCCGGCCCACGCGCCGCCGCGGCCCAGGTCGGGATGAAATTCCCGCTGGAAACAAAGGTCAGCGAACTCAGCGTCGGCGAGCGCTGGCTGGTCATGATCGGCAAGGCGCTGGCGCGCGATGCCTCGATGATCGCGATGGACGAGCCGACCGCCTCCCTCTCGGCAGCGGAGACGGAGCACCTTTTCAGGCTCATCCGCGACCTCGCCGCGAGCGGCGTCGCCATCCTCTATGTTTCGCACCGGCTCGATGAAGTGCTCGACCTCTCGGATCGCATCACCGTGCTGCGCGACGGCGAAATCGTCGGGAGAAGCATTCGCGGCAGCCTCGACAAGCGAGGCCTCATCCGCGCCATCGTCGGCCATGACGTCCAGACGCGCGAGCAGCGCAAGCGCGCTCCCGTCGCGCGCTCCGGCATGCCGCTCTTTTCCGCTCGCAACGTTGCGCGCGGCAGCGCCGTCAAGGACGTCAGCTTCGACCTCTGGCGCGGCGAGATTCTCGGCCTGGGCGGCCTGGTCGGCGCCGGACGCACGGAGACCGCTCGCCTCGCCTTTGGCGTCGACCGGCTGGAGGGCGGCCATTTCGAACTGGATGGCGAGCGGCTTGCCATCGGCAACGAGACCGAGGCGATGCAGAAGGGCATCGCGCTGGTGCCCGAGGAGCGCCGCTCGCAGGGCCTGATGCTCGACCAGTCGGTCGCCTTCAACATCACCATCGCGGCCTTGAGACCGTTCCGCCGCTTCGCCGGGGTTCCGATCGTCTCGTCGGGCAAGGTTCGCGCCGAGGCCGGCCGCATGGTGAAGCGGCTCAGCATCAAGACCCCGGGCGTCGACGCACGCATCAGCAGCCTTTCCGGCGGCAACCAGCAAAAGGCGCTGATCGCCCGCTGGCTCGGGACCGGCATGAAAGTGCTGATCGTCGATGAGCCGTCGCGCGGCGTCGATATCGGCGCGCGTGAAGAAATCCACGACGCCATCCGCGAGATCGCCCGCTCGGGCGTCGGGGTCATCGTGATCTCGTCCGACGTCGAGGAACTCGCGCTCATCGCCGATCGCGTCGTGGTGCTGCACGAAGGCCGCGTGACGGGTGAGCTCACCGGCGACGAGATCAACGAAGCGCGCATCGTGGAGCTGAGCTATCTCAGCAGCAACGAGCTGGCGGGAGAGCGGGCATGACCAGCGCGAACATCGTCTCGGCGAATCGCGCCGCCGATCGGTCGGCCACTGCCGCGCGGCGTCGGCGCTCGATTCTCATCTTCATCTCGCGTTACGCCACCTTCATCGGCCTGCTCGCGATGATCTTCTTCTTCTCGATCAACGCACCGGACACGTTCTTCTCGCGCGCGAATTTCATCAACATCCTGAGCCAGGCTTCGCTGACGGCGATCATCGCGGCGGGTCTCACCTACACGCTGGTGGTCGGCGAGTTCGATCTCTCGATCGGCTATGTCGCAAGCTTCGTCGGCCTGATGGTCGCGGGCTTCATGGCAAAGGCCGGGCTTCCCATCGCCGCTGCGATCGCCCTCGCGCTGCTCATCGGCATCGGTCTCGGGCTGATCAACGGGACGCTCGTGACCAAGGTGCGCATCAACGCCGTCATCGCCACCCTCGGCGTCGGCACGATGCTGAGTGGCATCGGCTTCTCCTACAGCGCCTTCCCCATCGCCATGGGCATCCCACGCGCGTTCGGCAGCATCGCCATCGGGCGGCCGCTCTTCGGCATCCCGAATCCGGTCTTCGTCATGGTGGTGGTGCTGGTCGTTCTTTGGATCGTCCTCAACAAGACGGAAATGGGCCAACGCATGCAGGCGGTCGGCAGCAATATCGAAGCCGCGCGCCTTTCCGGCATCCGCGTCGACCGCATCAAGATGTTTGCTTTTGGGGTGGCCGGCTTCTGCGCGGCGCTGACCGGCGTGCTGCTGACCTCGCTCCTCGGGAGCGGCACGCTCGGAGCCGCCGACGGCTACTTGCTCGACGCCTTCGCCGCGGTCTTCCTCGGTTCGGCGACGCTGCGGGAAGGCCAGTTCCACATTTTCGGTACGTTGATCGGCGTGCTGGTGCTCGCCGTCGGCTTCAACGGCCTCAGCATCTTCGGCGCCCCGACCTATTTCCAGCCGATCTTCAAAGGCGGCGTCCTTGTCCTCGCCGTCGGCCTCTCGAGCCTTGCCCGCCGCTATGCCGCACTGACGTAGACTCTGCTGCCGGCGTTGCTTGCCTCCGATCGCTAGTGTTCCGACTTTGACGGTCCGTACCGAACCGTCAGCCCGGAACCCTAGCTGGTTCAATGCTTTGTGTTGTGCTTCCGACACAATGCTCAGGAACCAAGCGTCGGAAGCACAACACTAGACGGTCACCCTCCAGGCTTCCGGCACCAGCCGGTAGCCCGTCCCTGCCGGCACGATGTGGGCGAAGCCCGGCAGGTGGATGTGCCCGCCGGTCACCAGAAGGCGTTCGTGCGCGGCGTGTTGGAAGATGCGCCGGCGGTTCTCGGCTGCCAGACCCTCGTCGACGTCGAATTCGCTGGTCACTTGCGGGCGTGGAATCTGGATCTCCGGCACGTGGACGGTGTCTCCCCAGATCACCAGGGTCTCTCCGGCCGAGTCCAGCTGATAGCCGCTGTGGCCCGGCGTGTGGCCAGGCAGAGGCAGCTGGGTGATGCCGTCCAGCACCTTGCCGCCCGAGCTCGTGCGGAAACGTCCGCGATAGCTCTGCAGCAGAGCATCCGCCGCGCCGACATAGGGCAGCGCCGCGGGCGATCGCCGCCGCGCCTCGTCATCGGACCAGAAGTTGAAGTCGTCCTGGTGGATGACGATCTCGGCGCGCGGAAACAGCGGCTCGCCGTCCTCGCCGATCAGTCCGTTGGAATGGTCGGGGTGGATATGAGTCAGCAGCACCGTGTCGAAATCCTCGGGCGCGAAGCCGGCAGCCGCGAGGTTGTCGGGCAGAAGGCCCATCGAATAGACCGTGGACGACCCGCCGCCGGCGTCGACGAGGATGGTCTTCCCACCGGTTTCGATGACGAAGGCATTGACCGTCAGGCGGGGTTCGACCGCGCGGAACTGCGCCTGCATCAGCTCTTCCATGTCGGGCCGGTCGGTGCCGCGCAGGATGGCGAGCTGAATGTCGAGGAAGCCGTCGTTGACGACGGTGACCATCGCATCGCCGACCCGGCGCCGATAGACCCCCGGCGTCTGTTTCTGCGGCACCTGCCCCATTGTTCCTCCTCGTCCGAAAGTGCCGGGCATGCGGCCGGAGCCGTCCCGCACCACCTGTTTGTCCGCCACTCTGCCTCAATCCGAAGCGACAGGGGACTCGCAGAGGCGGTCGACGCCGCCATGACCGATAGTCCGGTCGCAGGAGGCTGCCTGCCGGCGTGAGCAGAGGCAGCCGAAGCGATGGAGCCGGCTCGACGAAGAGCCGGCCCGGTCGTGCAAGATCAAGGGAATGCTCTAGTCGGTCACCTCGACCCAGGCCTTGCTCTTGGAGTCATATTTGACGAGCGTGAGCTGCTCGGCGTTGATCGTGATGTGGTTCTTCTCCGAGAAGCCGAGGTCGCCGGACAGGCCCTTGAAGCCCTGCACGGCGTTGAAGCCCTTCTGCAGGTCCGCCGGCTTCACCGACTTCGTGTCCTTGATGACCTGCGCCAGCATCTTGATGCTGTCATAGCTCGTTTCGGCGAAGGGCGTCGCCTCGACGTTGAACCGCTTCTTGTAGGCGTCGCGGAAGGCCTGGAGCTCGGGGCTCGGATGCAGGTCCGAGGTCAGCATGGCGCTGATCGTGCCGTGGGCGAGATCGCCGGCCAGGCTGGCATAGGTGTCGTCGGCATTGGTCTCGTCATTGCCGAAGACCGTGGCTGCATAGTTGATCGAATGCATGTCCTGCACGAACGCGGCCTGGTCCTGCGGGGTCAGCCACACGTCGGCGCATTTGATGCCGGCGGCCTTGATGGCATTGACCTCGGGCATGAGCCCGGCCGTCGCGCCGGTGGACCAGTTCTCCGTGATCGTGTGGTCGATGGCGATGGTCTTGCCCGCCTTGTCATAGGCGAGCTTGATGCCGAAGAGGCCGCCCTGGCCATAGGTCGACGGGTCGTGCAGCACCGCCAGCCCGTCGGGGCAATGCTTCAGCGCGTATTCGCCGATCTTCTCGCCCCAGGCGAAGGTGTTGAGGCCGAAGTCGAACACCCACGGGTTCGGCGGGCTGGTCGGCCCGTCCGGATTGACGGTGAGGCCGCCGTCGTCGACCACGCCGATGGTCGGGAATTTGTGCCGCATGGCGAGCTGGGCGGTCACCGGGCCGGTGTCGGGCGAGCCGGCGATGACGATCGCGCCCTGAGCGATCAGCTTTTCGTAGAGCTGACCCGACAGCGTCGCAGACGCGTTGTCGTTGTGCGCCTCGAGCCGGAACTTGTGGCCGTCGACCCCGCCGGCGGCATTGATCTCATCGACCGCCATGGTGGCGCCGTTGACCGTGGCGATGCCGGTGGAGCCATAGGCGCCGGTGGTGCCGGCGATGAGCCCGATCAGATAGTCGTCCGCTGCCGCGGCCCTCGTCGCCGATCCGGCCAGAACAGTGGTGGCGCAAAGTACAGCGACGGTCGTCGCGAGAATACGCATAGGTAAACCTCCCCCATTGCGATCGCCGACTGCCCTTCGGCAGGCGCGATCACTTGCTTGGTTTTGATCCTGATGGGATACGCGTGATTGATCCGCATGGTTTGCTCGCCCAGAACCCCGGGCTTGTCAACGCGGGGCGACTGGTCCGCAGGTGCGCCGGGGAGGACGCCGGCGATGCACAAGACGGTCGACGGAGCGAAAGGATCGGGCGACCCGCGAGGTTGGGCGGTTACCCACAACCGTATGATTCAAAACAATTTTTGTTTAATCTCACCGCGCCTGGCGCCGGGCCGGCCCTGCGCGCCTCTGCCCTGGCGGCAGAGGAGGGGAGGGCTGCCACCCGCTCCCAAGCCGCCATCCTCATAGCTGTTATGTCGCCGGTGTCATCTGTTTCCGCGCGACCGTTTCCGAATAGTTGTCCGAGATGAGCCGGCGTCGCCTCCGGGCCGGAATGGCGGACGTCCGGGACCGGACGACCCGGGCATCGCGTGGCGCCGGCCAGAGGCGTCGGAGCAGCCATGCGCCGAAGGGCGCGGGCGATGAGGAGAGGACGGTCCTCAAGTGCTGCAATTCCTGCTGAGTGGCATCGCCATCGGCGCCGTCTATGGCCTCATCGGCATGGCGCTGGCCATCTCCTTCTACGTCACGCGCATCATCAACTTCGCCCAGGGGCAATTGATGATGGTGACCGTCATGGTCACGGCGGAGGCAGCGTCGTCCGGCTATCCCGTCTGGGTCGCCGCGATCGCCGGTCTTGCCTGCTCGTGCCTCGTCGGCGTGCTCTCCTATCTCATCGCGGTCCGGCCGATCCTGCTCACCAACCGGTTCAGCTTCGGCTGGCTGGTCTCGACGCTCGGCTTCGCCGTGATCGTCGAGAATGCTGCCGCCTATATCTGGGGGCCGACCTCGCAGCCGTTTCCGCCCTTCCTTAGGGATGTCAGCCTGCCGATCGGGGATGCGGTGCTGACGGGCCAGCAACTCCTCACGATCGTCGTGGCGGCGGTGCTGACGATCGGTTTCGAGCTGGTACGCCGGCACACCATCTTCGGCAAGCTCTCCATGGCGACGGCCTTCGATCCGGAAATGGCCTCGGCCATCGGCGCGGACACGACGGCGGTCTCGATCGGCGCCTTCGCGGTCTCGGCCCTCTTCGCCGGCATCGCGGGGCTTCTCATCGGGCCGACGACCTTCGCCAATCCCTATCTCGGCGACACGTTCGGAACCTACGGCTTCATCGCCATGATGATCGGCGGAGGAACGGAGCGTCCGATCGCGGCGATGGCCGGCGGACTGGTCCTCGGCATCTGCGCCGAGGGTGCCAACGCCATGATCAATTCGCAGGCCTCCGACTGGTTTCCGTTCATCGTCCTCGTCCTGATCCTGATCGTCTCGCCGAAGGGATTGCTCAGCAGCAGCAATCCGCTCCTGCGGCCGCGGCGCGGTGCGGGGAAGCCGGCATGACCCGCGCTCCGGACCATACCCTCCTCGCCTCGGCGCCTTCCGTTCCCAGCGCCGGGGCCGGATGGCGCAGCCTCGGCCCCCTCGCGGCCGTCGCTGCCTGGCTCGCGCTGACGGCCTTCGTGGCGCAGTCCGACCTCAGCCTGCAGAGCCTCGTGCTGGTCGCCGCGGTGTTCGGGATCCTCGCCATCAGCCTCGATCTCGTGGCGGGGATGCTCGGGCTCTATTCGCTCGGCCAGGGCGGCTTCTTCGGCATCGGCGCCTATCTCACCACGATCGTCTCCAACACCGATGGCTGGCCCGTCTTCTGGCTGCTGCCGGTGGTGCTGGCAGTGACCGGCCTCGTGGGCATGGCGGTGGGCGCTATGTCGCTCAGGGTCAGCGGCCTCTACTTTGCGATCACCACCTTCATCTTCACCCTGGTGCTGACGGTTCTCGTCACCGACATGGTCGGCCTGACCGGCGGCCTCCAGGGCCTGCTCGGACCGGCCTTCCCGGATTTCCCGCCGGCTTTGGCATGGCTCGGGACCCCGGTCGTCTGGTGCATCATGCTGGCGCTCCTGGCGTGCGTCGGCCTCGTGTGGAACATCCGGCGCTCGCCGCTCTACCCCGTGCTCCTGTCGATCCGCGACGCGGAACCCTTCGCGGAAGCGGCCGGCGCCCGCACGGCCTTGATCAAGGTCGGCATCTTCGGCCTGTCCGCCGCGATGGCCGGCGGCGCCGGCTGGCTGTTCTCGTTCCTCGGCGTGGTCTCGCCCAGCCAGTTCGACTGGTCCGTGTCGCTCAATATCCTGGTGATGGTGCTGATCGGCGGCATCAACACCACGCTGGGGCCGCTCCTCGGCGCGATGTTCGTCTCGATGTTTCCCGACCTCGTCAACATCAATCCCTGGCTGCAGGAGATCGTCTACGGCGCGCTGTCGATCCTCGCCATCACCCTCCTGCCCGACGGTATCGTCGGGCGCGTGCAGAAACTGGTTTCGCCCGTCGCCGGACGCCGTGCCCCGTCCGGCTCCGGCCGCGACGTCGCGGCGCCGCAACCGGCGGCGATCCTGCCGGCTGCCGCTCCGCACTCGTCCGCCGGCGAGCCGGAGGTCATCGTCGAATGCCGCGGCATCGAGTTCGGCTACGACCTCGGACCCAAGGTGCTCCGGCAGATTGACCTCACCGTCCGCCGCGGTCACATCCACGGCCTGATCGGACCGAACGGTTCCGGCAAGAGCACGCTCGCCAACGTCATCTCCGGGCGGCTGAGGCCGCATGGCGGCGAGGTGCTGGTCAAGGGGCGGCGCGTGGAGCGGATGCCGGCCAGCGCACGCTCGAAGCTCGGCCTGAGGCGGACCTTCCAGGCGGCGCAGCTGATCAAGGAGCTGACGCTCGTCGAGAATGTCATGGTCGGGCTCTTCGATCGCGTCCCCGGAATCGTCGCGCGCGCTGGGGTCTGGCCTCTGCTTCCGTCCGGCCGTCGCGACAGCCGGGCGATGCGGCACCATGCGGCCGAAGCTCTGCGCCTGGTCGGCGCGGGAGAGTGGGCGGCCCGGCCGGTGGGCGACGTGCCACACGGCATCGAGCAACTGACGCAACTCGCGTCGGTCTGCGTCGCCGGTCCCGACATCATCATCCTCGATGAGCCGGCGACCGGATTGTCGGCGAAGGAAGTGAGCCATCTCGCCGCCATCCTGGCTCAGCTCAAGACGCGGGGCGTCACCATGATCATCATCGAACACCAGACGCGATTCCTGTTCCCCCTCTGCGACCGCGTCACGGTGCTGAACGCCGGCGAGATCATCCTCACCGGCTCGGCGGACGAAGTGCGGGCCGATCCGGTGGTCAGGCAGGTCTATCTCGGCGAATGACCATGCAATCCCCCGTCATCCTCGAGGTCGAGGCGCTGAGCGCCGGCTATGGTCGCTTCGACGTGGTCCGCAACGTGGCGCTGACCGTCGGCAAGGGCGAGGCCGTGGCCCTGCTCGGCCCGAACGGCGCCGGCAAGACGACCGTGCTCCGCGCCGTCATGGGCATGATCAAGCAGCGTCGCGGCACCATCCGCGTCGGGGACAGGGACATATCGGCATTGCCCGCGCACCGCATCGCGCGAGGCTTCGCGGCGATCGCCCCGGAGGGCCGGCGCCTGTTCCTCGATCAGTCGGTCGAGGACAATCTGATCCTCGGCGCCCTGCATCTGCGGCGCGACCGGAGCAGGGTGCGGACGCTGCTGGAGGGCGTCTACGACCTCTTCCCGGTGCTGAGGGGCTACAGGACCCGGCTCTCATCCTTCCTCAGCGGCGGTGAGCAGCAGATGGTCTCGATCGGCCGCATGCTGATGAGCGACCCGGCGGTAATGCTGCTCGACGAGCCCTCCGTCGCGCTTTCGCCCGTTGCGGTCGACATCGTGGCGAAGGCTTTGATCGAGCTGCGCCGGCGCGGCGCCTCGCTGCTGCTCGTCGAGCAGCGCATCGACGTTGCGACGCGCGTCTGCGACCGCCTCTACGTGATGAGCCATGGCGAGATCGTCGAGGAGATGACGCCCGAGGCCGTGCGCCATGGCGGCATGTCGATCCTCAACCGCTATCTCGGCTGACATTTCCGATAGCTGTTATGTCGTCCGTGGTCTGGCGGGCGCGGCGGTTGCCCTTGCTAGACTGCGGTCCTGGAGCTGTTCGGCTCGCGACAAGAGTGCGGTGCGCCATCGGCGGGACCGCACGGGGTGGGAACGCAGTGACCCGAGGCAAAGCGATCTCGGCGCCCGCCGTGGCGCGTGCGGCCGGATGCGGGACGCGCCCGTGAGCCCGTCCGATCCCGTGCTGGCCTATGTGCTTGCCGCAAGGCCGCTTCATGCCGCGCTGCGCGAGGCGGTGATCCAGCTCGCCGCCTTCGCCCTCTATCGCGCGACACGCACGCGAGCCTTGGCCCTCGATATCACCCCCCTCGACCGCGCCCGCGACACGCTGGGTGATCACACCGCCGGCCTCGCGGCTCTCCGCGCGCCCGATCCGGCGGCGCACCACCACCATCATCTCATGGGCGCCGCCACGGCGCTGGAACGGGCGCTCGCCGCGGGCTACGCAACGGGAACCGGCGCCGACACGCTGTTCTTCGCGGCCGTCGAAGAGGCCGAGCGGCATATCCGCGCGGCGGGACGCCTGCTGCCGGGCTTCGAGATGGTCGACCTCACCCAGGCCTGCTGCGCCATGCACGCGCCGGCAGCCCTGGTAACGCATCGTGTCGATTAGCACCGATCAGAACGGGAGCAAGGAATGGCCGACTATTCGATCTGGGTGCTGGACTATGCCGCAGTCGCCAAGTTTCCACAGAGCGTCATGCTCTACGGCCCGCAATATCAGGGTGTCCGAAATCTGCCCTATGCCTATGTTCTGATCAAAGGCAAGGGCGAAGTCATTCTCGTCGACACGGGCTACGACCATAAGGAATACGGCAAATACCTCGCCGACCTCTATGGCGTGTCCAATTGGCATCCGGCGCACGAGGTGCTGGCCGAATGCGGCGTGAGGCCGGAAGACGTCACCACCGTGTTCATCACCCATGCCCATTTCGATCACATGGGCGGGCTCGACCTCTTCCCCAACGCCACGTTCTATCTGCAGAAGCGCGAGCTCGACAAATGGATCTGGGCCCTGGCGCTCGGACCCGAGTTTCGCTTTCTCGTCGGCGCGGCCGATCCGGCCGACATCGTCAAGGCGACGCGCCTCGCGCAGGAGGGGCGCATGGTGCTGATCGACGGGGATCGGGAGGACGTGCTGCCCGGCATCGACGTGCATCTCGCCGCCGACACCCACACCTATGGCTCGATGTATGTCACGGTGCGCAACGACGGCGCCCCCGAGAGCCAGGACAGCTGGATCCTCGCCGGCGACCTCCTCTACACCTACGACAACCTCACCGGCCTCGAACCCGCCGAGCCGCAGATCGTGCCGATCGGCCTCGCAGTCGGCAGCCAGACCAATCTGATCTTCACAAGTGCCGAGATGCTGCGGGCCGTCGGCGGGGAGCCAAGGCGGGTCATCCCGGTGCATGAGGACCGGCTCAAGACCCTGTTCCCCTCGCGCAGGACCGCCGCCGGCCTGCATGTCGTCGAAATCGCGCTGGCGGCCGACGAGGCGAGCCGGGTCGCCTGAGCGGCCCGCCTGACATTTCTGTTATGTCCGGGCCACCGATAACGGCGGCTGCGGGAACTGGGCTAGGGTCTGCGGATAGTGCGAATGACCCGGCAACGGGACGGAGAGAGGCTGCGCCGCATGACCCAGGTGATCGGATTTGTAGGGCTGGGGCGCATGGGCGGGCCGATGAGCCGCAGGCTGATCGATGCGGGTCATCGCCTGACCGTCTTCGACGCGAATGCCGAGGCTGTCGCTCCCGTCGAGAGCGCCGGCGCCGCGATCGCCGCCTCCCCGGAGGCGATCGGTCACGCCGCAGACATCGTCTTCGTCAGCCTGCCCACGCCCGATATCGTCCAGTCCGTCGTCCTCAACGGCATCGGCAATGGCAGCCGGGTCAAAACCGTCGTCGACCTGTCGACGAGCGGCCCCAGCATGGCCGGCCGCGTGTCGAAGGACCTCATGGAGCGCGGCATAGCCTGGGTGGATGCGCCCGTGTCGGGCGGCATTGCCGGTGCCAGGAATGGCACGCTGGCGGTGATGGCTTCGGGCCCGCGCGCTTCGTTCGAGCTGGTCGAGCCGCTGCTCGCGGTGTTCGGCAAGGTCTTCTTCGTCGGGGAGAAGGCCGGCCTCGGCCAGGTCGCCAAGCTCGGCAACAATCTCCTCGCTGCCGCCGCGATGGTGGTGTCGTCGGAGGCGCTGGTGATGGGGGTCAAGGCCGGCATCGACCCGAAGGTGATGCTCGACATCATCAATGCCGGAAGCGGCCGCAACAGCGCCACCCAGGACAAGTTCCCGCGCTCGGTGCTGCCGCGCACCTTCGACTTCGGCTTCGCCACCGGCCTCTCCTACAAGGACGTCCGCCTCTGCGTCGACGAGGCCGAGTCCCTCGGCGTGCCGATGATCGTCGGCGCCGCCGTGCGGCAGATGCTGGCCGTCACCAACGCCAGGTTCGGCCCCACCTCGGACTTCACCTCGATCACCCGGGTGGTCGAGGAATGGGCCAACGTCGAGGTCAAGGGCTGACGGACAGGCCTAAGCAGCTTCTCGTGGCTTCGGCCACGACTTGATTTTGCATTTTCCATGCAAAATCAATGCTGCTCAAACAACCAAGTGTAAGCAGGTTCGAGAGAACCTGCTTGGCGTTTCACCCGCGGCCGCCCTGATCGGCTGCTCAGACTGTGGAGTTGTCATGGACAAGGAAGTCTTCGATCGCGGCCTCGCCATCCGCAAGAAGGTGCTGGGCGCCGAATTCGTCGAGAAGTCGTTCGCCTCGGCCGACGACTTCAACAGGCCGATGCAGGAGCTGGTGACGGAATATTGCTGGGGTGCCGTCTGGGGCCGCGACGGCCTGTCGCCCAGGGACCGCTCCATGCTCAATCTCGGCATGATCAGCTGCCTCAACCGCCCGCACGAGCTCAAGATGCACGTGAAGGGCGCGCTGAGGAATGGCCTCACCAAGGACGAGATCCGCGAGATCTTCCTGCAGGTCGCGATCTATGCCGGCGTGCCGGCCGGGGTCGATTCGTTCCGCATCGCCCGTGAAGCTTTCGCGGAACTCGACAAGGACGCTTGATCCGATGACCGCCACTGCCTCTCCCGCCGTACCGACGATCGACCGCCACCGCATGCTGATCGGCGGCGAATGGGTCGAGGCGACCGGTGGCGCAACCTTCGAATCCGAGAATCCCTTTCTCGGAGCCGCCTGGGCCGAGGTGCCGCGAGCCGCGCCGGAGGATGTCGACCGCGCCGTCAAGGCGGCGCGCAAGGCGTTCCGCGATCCGAGCTGGGGCGGCCTCACCCCGACCGCGCGCGGCCATCTCCTGCGCCGCCTCGCCGACCTGATCACCAGGGAGGCCGACCGGCTGGCTGAGATCGAGACGCGCGACAACGGCAAGCTCATCACCGAGATGCGGGCGCAGCTGCGCTACATCCCGCAATGGTTCCACTATTTCGGTGGCTTGGCCGACAAGATCGAAGGCCGGGTCATCCCGATCGACAAGCCGGGCATGGTGAACTTCACGCGCGAGGAGCCGCTCGGCGTCGTCGCCGCCATCACCCCGTGGAACTCGCCGCTGATGCTGGCGACCTGGAAGCTGGCGCCGGCGCTCGCGGCCGGCAACACCGTCGTCTGGAAGCCGTCGGAGTTTTCCTCGGTCTCCGCTCTGATGTTCGGGCGCCTCTTCGCCGAGGCCGGCTTCCCCCCGGGCGTCGTCAATATCGTGACCGGTTTCGGCTCCGAGATCGGCGAGAGCCTGGTGGGTCACCCGCAGGTCGCCAAGGTGGCGTTCACCGGCGGCGATCGCACCGGCCAGAGCGTCTATGAGCTCGCGGCGCGCTCGATCAAGCCCGTCACGCTCGAGCTCGGCGGCAAATCCGCCAACATCGTGTTCGCCGATGCGCAGCTCGACAATGCGGTGCGCGGCGTCGTCTCCGGCATCTTCGCCGCGACCGGGCAGACCTGCATCGCGGGCTCGCGCGCGCTCGTCCACCGGTCGATCCACGACCAGTTCGTCGAGAAGCTCGTCGCCCTGGGGCGGACGGCGCGGATGGGCGATCCGCTGCTCGACACCACGCAGGTCGGCCCCATCACCACGCGGCCGCAATACCGGAAGATCCTCGACTATATCGAAATCGCGAAGGGCGAAGGCGCGACCGCCGTCCTCGGCGGCGGCCCGGCGACGCGGCCCGAATGCGGCGCCGGCTGGTTCGTCGAGCCCACGGTCTTCGCCGGCGTCAATCCGGCCATGCGCATTGCCCGGGAGGAGGTGTTCGGGCCGGTCCTCTCGGTCATCCCCTTCGACGACGAGGAGGAGGCGATCGCCATCGCCAACGACACCCAGTACGGCCTCGCCGCCGGCGTCTGGACCCAGAGCATGCGGACGGCCTTCCATCTCTCGCATCGGCTCGAAGCCGGCACGGTCTGGGTCAATACCTACCGGGCGACCAGCTATCTCTCCCCGTTCGGAGGCTACAAGCGTTCCGGCATCGGGCGCGAGAGCGGCCTGACCGCGATCCGCGAATATCTGCAGGAGAAGAGCATTTGGATCGATACGGTCGGAGAAGTGCCCAACCCCTTCGTCCAACGCTAGCCGGCATTGTTGCAGGCCAAGGCCATGGTTGATAACGTTTCCTCGACAACGGCTCAAAAAGCGGGCGCCGCCGGGCTGAGGCCACCTGCGATGGAATTGAAGCAGCTCAGCTATTTCCTGGGCGTCGCCGAGGCGGGAAGTTTCTCGAAGGCTGCCGTGCGGCTGTCCGTCGACCAGCCCATGCTCAGCCGCCACGTCAAGCTGCTGGAGAACGAGCTCGGCGTCGAGCTGCTCTATCGCAACGGGCGCGGTGTCGTGCTCTCCGAGGCTGGCAAGCTCCTCGAAGCCTATGCGCGCAGCGTCGTGGACCTCGTCGGCCAGGCGCAGTCGGAGATCAGCACGCTCCGCTCCGAGCCGCGCGGCCGCGTTGCCATCGCCATGCCGCCCTCGATCGGCTGGATGCTCACTGGCCCTCTGGTGTTGCGCTGCCGCGAAGCCTTCCCGAACATCCTGCTGCACATGGCCGAGGGCTTTTCCGGCCACGTCGCGGAATGGCTCTCCACCGGCCGCATCGATATCGGCATCGTCTACCAGGCACCACGCCGGCCGAGCCTCACCACCGAGCCGCTGTTCACCGACGAGCTGATCCTGCTCGGGCCCATCGACGATCCCGCGGGTCTCGGCGGCGAAACCGTTCCGGCCGCCAAGATCGCCGAAATTCCGATGATCCTGCCGGCGCGGCCGCACGGGCTGCGCGTGCTCATCGATCACGAGCTCGAAAAGCTCGGCCTGTCCGCCATGGTCGAGTTCGAGGTCGACGCGATGCCCTCGACGCTGAGCCTGGTCGAGCGCGGTATCGGCTACACCGTCCTGTCCGAGGGGGCGGTCACGCACCTCATCGGTGCCGGACGCATCCGCCGCTGGTCCCTCACGGAGCCCACGCTCTGGCGCGAGCTGCTTCTGGCCACATCGACGCAGCGTCCGATGAGCGTCGCGACGCGCCTGGTCGCGCGTCTCATCCGCGACGAAGTCCATTCGATCCTGCGCGGGAAAAGCTGAGCGGCCACGGGCCGCCTCGAACACGCCGCCCTGCCGACCGCGCGACGGGGCCAACAATGCCACCTGGGAGGTGCCGATGACCCCTGCCGCCTTGCGCGCCGACGCGCGAACCAGTGCCGATCGCCCGCTCGCGGTGCGGCTCGGCGAAGCCGTTGCAGGGACATCGGCGGAGACGATGCCCGAGGCCGCCGGCGAGAAGCTGCGGCTCTGCCTGCTCGATTTCCTGGCGTGCGCGTTCGAAGCCTCGTCGCTGCCCTGGGCGCGGCAGGCCGCCTTGCTCGCCACGCCCGGCGCCGGCCCCTGCACCATCGTCGGCACGCCGCAGGGCGTGCCGGCCGGCGATGCGGTGTTCGCCAACGCCGTCGCGGGCCACGGCCTCGTGCGCGAGGACATGCACACCGGCAGCGTCAGCCATCTCGGCATCGTCGTCCTGCCGCCGCTGCTGGCGCTGGCGCAGGAGCGCAGGATCGACGGGCGCACCTTCACGGCTGCGGCGGTCGTCGGCTACGAGGTCGGCGGCCGGATCGGGCGCGCGCTCGTGACGCCCGAATTCGCCCGCACCTTCCGTCCGACGGGCTTCACCGGCCCGCTGGCCGCCGCCGCTGCCGTGAGCCATGCGCTCGGCTTCGATGCGGCGCAGGCGGCGAGCGCCCTGTCGCTGGCTGCCAATCTCGCCGGCGGATTGAACCAGTGGCCGCACAGCGGGGCTGACGAGATGTTCTTCGAGGCCGGCGCCGCCGCGCGCAGCGGCTTCACGGCTGCCCGGCTCGCCATGCTCGGCGCCCACGGTTCCGAGGGCGCCCTCGACGGCGAGGCAGGACTGCTGCCCGCCTACCGCCCGGACCGGCAGGCCCCCGACATCCGCCTGTTCGACGGCGCGCCGGAGATCCTGTCGGTGTTCTTCAAGCCGGTGCCGGTCTGCAACTTCGCCCAGACGCCTTGCCTTGCTGCCATCGCGCTCGCCCGTCGCGAGCGGATCGATCCGGCCGACATCGCCAGCGTCGAGGTCAAGGTGACGCGGGCGGCGCAGGCCTATCCCGGCTGCGACCACGCCGGTCCCTATGCTCGCGTGCTGCAGGCCAAGATGAGCATCCATTTCGCCGTGGCGAGCGCGCTCCTGCGCGGGGCCGTCGACGAGTCGAGCTACAAGCGGCTCGATGATCCCGCGCTGATGGAACTCGCCGGCAGGATCAAGGTCGAGGCCGATCCGGCTTTCACCGCCGCCTTTCCGCAGAAGCAGGGCGCCGAGGTCAGCATCGGGATGAGGGATGGGCGGGTGCTGTCCCATCGACTCGCCGACGTGGTCCCGGCCGACGTCGATCTCATCCGCACCCGGTTTCGCTCGGCGGCCGCGGCTGTCGTCGGCGCCGGCCCCGCGCAGGAGCTCGAGGCGGCGGTCGACGGGCTCGACGGCGCCAGCGATGTCGGCGCCGTCATGCGCCTCACGGCGGCCAGGAGCTGACCATGGCCGACCTGCCGGTCTACGAGGTCTATGCCATCCGCTATGCCACCCGAGAGGGGCGGCGCCAGGACAACTTCATCGGTGGCGATCCGCACGAGGGGCCGATGCCGATGGACTATTTCTGCTGGCTGATCCTCGGGGAGGGGCGGCGGCTCGTCGTCGACACCGGCTTCACCGCCGAGGTCGCGGAGCGGCGCAAGCGCCGTTATTTGCGCGACCCTGTCGAGGCGCTCTCTCTCTTCGGATTGGCCGCCGAGGAGGTCGAGGACGTCGTCCTCACGCACCTGCACTACGACCATGTCGGCAATTTCGCGCGCTTCCCCAAGGCGCGGTTCCATCTGCAGGAGCCGGAGCTCGCCTATGCCACCGGCAAACATATGCGCCACCCCTTCCTGTCACATGCCTTTGAGGTCGAGGACGTGGTCGGCGTCGTCAGGCTCAACTATGGCGGGCGGGTGGTCTTCTATGCCGGTGACGCGGAGCTTGCGCCGGGCATCGGGGTGCACCTGACCGGCGGTCATTCCGCCGGCCTGCAGTTCGTCAGCGTCAACACGGCGCGCGGCCGGGTGGTGCTCGCGTCCGATACCACCCATTACTACGAGAACATGGACAGCGGCCGTCCCTTCACGACCACGTTCCATGTCGGCGACACGCTGGAGGGCTATGAGCGGCTCCGCGCCGTCGCCGCGAGCCGCGACCATATCGTGCCGGGCCATGACCCGCTCGTCATGCAACTCTACCCGCCGCCGCGACCGGAACTGGAGGGGATCGCCGTTCGCCTCGACGTCGCGCCAAAGCCCCGATAGGGGCGCGCGTTCCTCGTCCGGCGCGCCGAACGCTTCAGACCCGCGGCCCGACTGCGCGAGAACAGGCATGCGGCAAGCTTGCGATCGGAGAATTCGGCACCGGCCTCTTTTTCGAAACGAGGGCCGTCCGTGTCCGCCGCCAGAAGACGACAAAGCTGTTATGTCGGCCGTGGCGATGTCGATGACCGAACAGTCCATCCTAGAATGCTCACCCTGACGCTCGCGACAGAACAAGCCGAGCGGACGATCGCAGACAGGAGAAAGCAGGATGCAACCGCGGGCGCTCGGATTCATCGGACTCGGCCGGATGGGTGCCCCCATGGCGCGCCGCCTCGCCGAAGCGGGTCATCGCGTCGTCGTATGCGACACCCGGGCCGAAGCGATCGCGGAGGCAGGCCACGCCGGAATCGAGCCTGCGGCGACACCCGAGGCCGTGGCGACCGCCGCCGACATCGTCTTCCTCAGCCTGCCCAATCCCGGCATCGTCCGCGACGTGGTGCTCGGCCCGAACGGCGTGGTCAAGGGCGGCGCTCGCATCGTCGTTGATCTCTCGACCACCGGGCCGTCGATGGCGAGCGCCGTTGCCCATGAACTGGCCGCGCTCGGCATCGCCTGGGTCGATGCGCCGGTTTCGGGCGGTATCGCCGGCGCGAGCGGCGGCAAGCTCGCCGTGATGGTCTCCGGCCCGAAGGACATCTGCGACGAGATCGAGCCCGTGCTGGCGGTCTTCGGGCGGCAGTTCTTCTGCGGCGAGAAGGCTGGTTCGGCGCAGGTCGCCAAGCTCGGCAACAACATGATCGCCGCCGCCGTGATCCTCCTCTCGGCGGAAGCTTTGGCCATGGGCGTGAAAGCCGGCCTCAACCCGCAGGTGATGTGCGACATCATCAATGCCTCGAGCGGCCGGAACAGTGCCACGCAGGACAAGTTCCCACGCTCCGTCCTCACTGGCACGTTCGACTTCGGCTTCGCCACCGGGCTCTCCTACAAGGATGTGCGCATGTGCGTCGACGAGGCTGAAAATCTCGGCGTGCCCATGGTCGCCGGCTCGCTCGTCCGCCAGATGCTGGCGGCGACCAAGGCGCGCTATGGCGCGGAATCGGATTTCACCTCGATGGTCCGCATCGTCGAGGAATGGGCCGGGGTCGAGATCCGCGCTTGACGGGGGCGCCGCCTCGACCTGCCCGTCTTTTCCGCGTCACGGAGCCGCCATGCCCGCCCTGTCTCCGACCGAGACCGCCGGCACTGACCCGTCCCGGCCGCTGGGCGGCCGGACGGCCTTTCTCACCGGCGCCGCCGGCGGCATCGGCCGCGCGATCGCCCGGGACCTCTTGGCGGCGGGAGCGAAGGTGGTGCTCGCCGACCGCGACGGCGCAGCCGCCGCTGCGCTCGCAGCCGATCTCGGGGCCCCGGCCTTTCCGCTCACCCTCGATATCGACGACGGTCCGGCGGTCGGCCGCTGTCTCGAGGGCCTTCCCGAAGCCTTTTCGGCGATCGACATCCTCGTCAACAATGCCGGCCACGATATCGGCGGCCGGACGCGCTTCGACCTCGGCTCGGCGGATGATTGGAGCGCCATCGTCCATACCAACCTGATCGGCACCATGCGGGTCACGCGGGCGATCCTGCCCGGCATGATCGCGCGCCGCCGCGGCGACCTCCTCTTCATGAGCTCGATCAGCGCCATCCGCATGGTCCCGGACCAGGCTCCCTATTCCGCCAGCAAGGCGGGCATCCACATGCTGGCCGACATCCTGCGCGGCGAGCTCGCCGAGACGCCGCTGCGGGTCACCGAGATCCTGCCGGGTCTGACCCGAACGGGCATCGTGGCAGCACGCCACCGGGGCGATGAGGAGGCGGCCCGTCGCTATTTCGAGCGGTTCGGCATGGCGCTCGAGCCGGAGGACGTGTCGCGCTGCGCTCTCTTCGCGCTCTCGCAGCCGCCGCACGTGCAGCTTGCGCAGCTCTTCGTGGTGCCGGCGAACCGCTGGTAGGCGAGCCTCTCCCTCACGCTGCGGCCGTGAGCCGGTCTATCGAACGGCAGTCCCTCAGTGGACGGCCGCATACATGATCCGGTTCTCCGTCGCCTCGGCGATGTCCATCTCCTCCACGATGCGCCCCTGCCGGGCAACCAGGATCCGGTCGGAAAGCGAGAGGATCTCCGGGAGGTAGGACGAGATCACGACGACGGCCATGCCGTTGTCGGCGAGCTCGTTGATGAAATTGTGGATCTCGACGATCGTGCCGACGTCGACGCCGCGGGTCGGCTCGTCCAGGATGACGAGCTTCGGATTCTGGATCAGGGCCTTCGACAACACGACCTTCTGCTGGTTGCCGCCGGACAGCGTGATCACCTGCGGATCGGCGCCGATCGACTTGACCCCGAGCCGGGTCGTCCACTCCTTGGCCAATCGGCGGGCCTGCTCCGGCGTCACTGCAGAAAACGGGTTGCTGCTGGTCGCCAGCTTGCCGAGCTGGATGTTCGCCGCGACCGTCATGGTCTCGAAGAACCCTTCGATCTTCCGGTCCTCCGTGACGTAGACGATGCCGTCTCGCACCGCCGGCCGCGGGGTGCGGTAGCGCACCGGGCTTCCCTCGAAACGGACGGTGCCGCCGTGGAAGTAGTCGCGCTTCAGGACGCCGGCGACGATCTTCATCATTTCGGTCCGCCCCGCGCCGACGAGGCCGAACATGCCGGTGACCTGCCCCGCGAACACCGAGAACGAGGTGTTGCGCACCGTGCTGCCCATCGACAGGTTCTCGACGCTGAGCACCCGCCGGCCCATCGGCCGGGCGCGGCGGCTTCCCTGATCGTGGAGACCGGCCGACAAGCTGCGGCCGACCATCGCCTGGACGATGCGCTCCCGGTCGAAGCCCGCCGTCTCGCCGGTCGCCACGATCTTGCCGTCGCGCATCACCGTGATGCGCTCGGAGAGATGCAGCGCCTCCTCGAGCGCGTGGCTGATGAAGATGATGGCGATGCCATCGTCCTTGAGCCGCCGGACAAGGTTGAAGAAGTGGAACTTCTCCTCCGGCGTCAGGGTCGCCGTGGGCTCGTCGAAGATGATGAGCCGCGCGTGATGGTGGACCGCGCGGGCGATCTCGACCATCTGCTTCTTGCCGGCGCCGAGAGCGGAGACCTGCACGGAGGGGTCGACGTAGAAGTTGAGCGAGAGGAGATAGCGCTGCGCCTGGATGTTGATGCCGCGGAGCCGGTTGAACAGCTTTTCGTCACCGAGATAGATGTTCTGGGCGACCGTCATCGCCGGCACCAGGTTCGTCTCCTGAAACACCATGGCAATGCCGCGGTTGAGCGCGTCCGACGGCGAGGTCAGCGAGATCGGCCGGCCTTCGATGCGCATCTCGCCGGCGCTCGGCTGGTGGACGCCGGCGAGAATCTTCGTGAGGGTGGACTTGCCCGCGCCGTTCTCGCCGAGAATTGCGTGAATCTCGCCCGGGTTGACGGCGAAGTCGACGTTCTCGACCGCGAGCACGCCGCGGAAATCCTTCGAGACGTTCCGGAGCTCGATCAGTGGGGTCATCGGGCACGGAGCTCCGTCTTGTCTTCGATCGTGACGATCTTGCCCGCCCCCTTGGCGCCGGCGTAGAGCCGCCCGCCGAGCTCGGCGAGCGAAGTCACGCCGTGGACATGGCCGTCCGCACGGCTGTGGAAGCTTGCGAGGACCTGCATATCGCCGTCGCAGCGGGCGACGAGGCCGCCCGACCAGGTCGGCGACCACGGCTTCAGCATGTTGAGCTTCTTGCGCGTTCCGCCTTGTATCGGCTCGAGGAAGCTGCGCCCGGCGAGGAGGGAAGGGGCGATCCAGTGGTCGGGATCGATGGTCTCCACCATGCGGCGGCGATAGGCGTCCTCGCCGAGCACGAACTCGACCAGCGGGTTGCGCGGCGCGAACAGCGCCACCCAGAAGCCGCCGCTGCGGGCCGGCGCGATCCGTCCCGGATAGGCCGGCAGGGCCGCGACCGCGACCGCGGGCGCGCCGCCGTCGAGGTCGAGGCGCAGGATGCGATGGCGCCAGGCCTCGGAGACGAACACGCGCTTGCCAGCGACGGCGATGCCGCAGGGGAAGGAGAGGCCATCGGCGATCTTCGCCGCGGTTCCGTCTGCGAGCAGGATGCGCCAGACGGACCCGGTGGCACCCTTCGTCATCAGGTCGCGCTTCCACTCGGCGGCCGGATGGGCTGCCGAGCCCACCGTGGCGACGAGCGTATCCGGACCGGCGAAAGCCATCGCCGTCACGCAGGCCCCGGGCACCGCGGCGGGGAGCTGGCGTCGAGGCTCTCCGCGGCGCTCGACCATGATCCCGCCTTCGACCGCCACCGCCAGTGCCCCGCCGGGGCCTGACGCCATGGCGGTGATCGGCCGCCCGAGGTCAGTCCGGTCGCCGATTACGAGGCCGTCGCCGGTTCCGGAGGGCGCCAGAACGACGAGCTCCGAGCCGACGGAAGCCAGGAGACGCGCGTCCGGTCCATCGGCCGCCGCGAGATTGTCGACGTCGGCGATCGTCAGCGCGACCGGCGCCTCGTCGAGCCTGGTGTTCGGCCGGAGCGGTCCGTCCATCGGCGGAACGGAACTGCCGGTGAGGTCGAAGCCGCGGAACGTGGCATAGGCGCGATAGAGCGCGGACATCATGGCGCTGGTCCCCAATACGCGTCCTGGGCGCACCAGTTCGGGTCCGCGTCCTTGAGCCGGTACCGGCCGATGCGATTGTTGGAGACACCGCCGAGATAGAGCCAGCCGCGATGCTCGCGCATCGAGGTGATCATCGGATGGTTGAGCCCGCCGAGATCCCAGAGACTGTCGAGGATCTCGCCCTTTTCGTTGAACTTCACGACGCAGCCGGTGTTGATGTTCGGATAGAGCCATTGGTCCGGCGCCACCCGCTTCGCCATGCGGCGGCGGAAGCCCGGCATGGTGAGGGCGAGGTCGAGCGCGGGTCCGCGCATGCCGAGGAGCGCCAGCCAGTAATTGCCGTCGGACGCACGGTTGATGTTGTCGGGATAGCCCGGCAGGTCGGAGATGACGCGCTCGCGGCGACCCTGGTTGGGGCCGGCGAACCAATAGCGGCTGATCGAGCACGTCCAGCTTTCGGCGAACAGGAAGGATTCGCCATCCCGGCACATCGCAACGCCATTCGCGAAGACGAGCTTCGGGATCTCCGTCCGCGTCTTGCCGGTGCGCGGGTCGTAGCAGATGATCCGCCCGCTCGCCCGACTCTCGAGCGCGTCCGTCGCCCAGTCCTCCTGCTCGTAGCGGACGGTCGCCTCGCTGAAGTAGATGCGTCCGTCCGGCGCGACGTCGACATCGTCCGCGAGGCGCAGCCGGGAATCGTCGACGATCGAGGTCCAGCTTCGGTTGGTCTCGTCCGTGAGCTTCGTCACCGTCTTGTCCGGTGCGACCTGGAAGAGTCCCATGCCGCCGATGCAGACGAGGAGGTTGCCCGACCGGTCGAACGCCATCCCGAGCGGATGGCCGCCGATATGGGCGAACACCTCGTGCCGTTTGTGGTCGGGACCGAAGAAGCGGACGATGTCGCCGTGCCGGGTGCCGCAATAGAGATTGTCGTCCCGGTCGAGGATGACGTCCTCCGGCCCCTCGATCTGCCCGAGGCCGATGATCTCCACCTCGCGGAGCCGGTCGTTGAGCGCATAGGGCGAGGCTGGAGCGTCGACCTTCGGCGCCGGCGGCAGGGTGAGATAGGCCGGCGAGACGTAGACCTTGGCGAGAAGCCGGTGCCGGTGCTTCTGCCATCGCATGTCCACGAAGACGGCGGCGAGCAGCACGGCGCCGAGGATGGTCGACGTCACCGGACCGCTGATGCCCAGGTTGATCAGGCCGTTCGTCAGCAGCAGCACGAGCAGGCTGCCGATGATCGCCTTGGCGACCGAGCCGCGTCCGCCGCCGATCGCCGTGCCGCCGAGGACCGCGGCGGTGAGCGCCTGCACCTCGAGGCCGACGCCGGTATCCGAGCCCGCGCTGCCGAGCCGCGCGGCGAACAGGAAACCCGCGAGCGCGCACATCGTGCCCGAGGCGACATAGGCGAGGAACACCATCAGCCGGACGTTGATGCCGGCATTGTGGGCCGACCGGCGTGCACCGCCGACGGCGGTCAGTCGCCATCCCGGCCGCATCCGCGACAGCACGACGTGCCAGGCGGCGGCGATGACGAGGGTGATGATGAAGGAGAGAGGAATGCCGAAAACGGAGCCTTCGCCGATGAAGATCCAGAGATCGGAATCGGCGAAGCCCGACATCATCGCCGTCGACATCTTCAGGAAGACGATCTCGTAGACCGACCGGAAGATCACGAGGCTGACGAGCGTCGTGAGGAAGGCCCGCAGCCTGAGATAGCCGACGAGCACGCCGTTCAGCGCGCCGCACAGCATTCCCATGCCGAGGATCGCGGCGAGCACGGCGGGGACCGGCCACTGATAGACGTTGACGCCGATCAGCGAGAACAGCACCGCGAGCGAGAAGACCGAGGCGACGGAAAGATCGATGCCGCCCGAGATCATGACGATCGTCAGCGCCAGCACCACGAGCCCGAACTCGGCGAACTGGCGCGAGAAGTCGGTGAGGCTGGAAAGGGAGAGGAACCCCGGGATGACGGAGCCGAGCACCACCACCGTCAGCACGAGCGCCGTGAAGGGGATCGCATTGTCGATCCAGCGCTTGGAAAGGATTTCCCCGATCACGTGATCGGGGAAATAGCGCGAGACGAGACGCGCGACGGTATCTCGATTGTCCATCAAATCGGGCCCGGATGCTCTTCGGTCTTACTTCAGCTGGTCGAGAGTCCAGCAGGTCCGGGACCCGATATTGTCCTTGGTGAGCAGGGTCAGCGGCGTATAGTAGGTCGCCTTCGACTGTCCGGCCTTGGCCGGATTGAGCAGCGTCTGGACGATCTGCTGGTTGATCGCATCGCCCTGCAGCGGCACGTCGTAGCTCACGATCATGTCGAGCAGGCCCTTGCTGATGTTGTCGCAGCCGATCTGGTTGCCGCCGCCGGAGGTCACGACGAAGATGTCCTTGTCCTTGCCGGCCGCCTGGATCGCGGCACCGGCACCGACATCCTGGTTGTCCCAGTTGCCGACGACGCCGCAGAGATCCGGGTGCTGCTGCAGCACCGTCTCCATGATCGCCCGCGCCTTGGCCGGATCATATTGCGCCGCCTGCTCGGAGACGACCTTGATGGCCGGATCCTTGGCGAAGGTCTGCTTGTAGGCGTAGAGCTCGTAGAGGTCGGAGGCGGCGGTCGGCTGGCCGCGGACGATGGCGATCTTGCCGGACTTGCCCGAGCCCGTGCCGCAGCGCTTCACGAGCTCGTCGGCCTCGATATAGCCGACCCGCGACCAGTCGGCACCGATATAGGCGTCGGTCGGGACGACGGATTCGAGGTTGAGCTGAATGACCTTGATGCCGGCATCCATGGCCCGCTTCAGGAGCCGGGCATAGGACTGGACGTCGGGATTGTGGGCGATGATGACGTCGGGCTTCTCGGCGATGAGCGCGGTCAGCGCCCGTGTGCCGGCGTCGGTGCTCCAGTTCGGATCGCGGATCTCGAGCGTGTAGCCGAGATCCTTGGCCTGCTTGCGCATGATCGCCGCCCAGCCCTCGGTCAGGTCGAAGCCCATCGCCAGGGGAATGAAGACGACCCGTTTGCCCTTCAGGCCCTCGTAGTAGGGATTGCGCGAGGGGTTATCGAGCCCCTCGTCGGCATGGAGCGGAAAGGCCGCGGCGACGGCCAGGACGGCGGCGGTGAAAAGGGTGCGGATCTTCATGGGATCTCCTCCGGTCGTTCTCTTTGCGGGCTTTGTCGGCAGCGCTCTCGGCTCGGGCGGAACCCGGCACCCCCGAGGAAGCGTTCGAGGCAATTTCAGATGTCGCCCTGGGCCTGTTGGGACGTCTGCTCGTCGCGGGGATTGATGAAGCTGTCGACCGTGATGGCGAGGAGCAGGATGAGGCTCTTGATCAGGTTCTGCGTCGTGTAGGTGAAGTCCATGATCGTCATGCCGTTCAGGAGCACGCCGACGAGCAGCGTGCCGACGAGCACGTTACGGACCCCGCCGCGGCCGCCACTCAGGCTGATGCCGCCGAGGACGACGACCAGGAGGACATCGTAGATGAGCGTGGAGTTGTAGATGCGCGTGCTCATGCTGGAGACGGCAGCGGCCATGACGATGCCGGCAAGGAATGCGATGAAGGACGACAGCATGTATTGCGCCACGATCAGCGGCCGGAGCGGCAGGCCGGTGATGCGGGCGGCGAGTGCATTGTCGCCAGCCGCGTAGACGAAGCGGCCGAAGCGCGTGCGCCGCAGGAGAAGCGCGACGATGCCGGCGATCACCGCGAAGGCGATGATCGGCATCGGGATGCCGCCGGCCGTGCCACGGCCGAGAAAGTCGAACCAGGCGATCCCGGCGGGACTGTTCTGCACGTCGATCTGGAACAGCCAGGCGCGGCCGGCGCCGTAGGCGACGAGGCCCATGGCGAGCGTCGTGAAGATCGCCGGTATGTCGGCATAGGCCACGAGGACGCCGCTCACCAGTCCGATCACCAGCACCAGGGCGAGCGCCAGGAGGAGAGCCATCCCCAGCGCCATCCCGGCCTGGGCGAGCGCAAGCGCCCATGACAGCGACACCACCATGGTCGCGACCATGGCGAGGTCGATGCCGCGTCCGACGACGACGAGGCCCATGCCGAGCCCCAGGATCCCCAGGATGGCGACGCTGCGAACCAGCGCAATCAGGTTGCCGGCGGTCAGGAAATTCTGAAGCGTCAGGGAAAAGATGACGAAGAGAACAACCGAGAGCGCGAAGACGATACCTTCCTGTGACAGGCGCACGCTGCGCACGACCTCATCCTCCTTGACCGGTTGCGGAGGGGCCGTGTCATGCTGCGATGACTGGATTGGCGAGCCTCCTCCCGGAGGCGAACATCGCCGCGCCGCGTCTGGCGGCATAGACCTGTCGCACGAATATCAGTTATGTCGGTCGGATCGCGCGGCTGCCGCGCCCTGCCGCCGCCCCGTGCCGCGACGCCGCCGGCGGCGACTGCGCCGTCCGATCTGCAACTGGACCGGACCAATGCGGCGAGCTCACCGGCCGATGGTGTCAGACACGATCTCCGGCCTGACCGCCTCGGCCGGGACGCCGTCGGCTCCGCCCGTGCGGAGCACGATGAGCTCGGCGATATCCTTCACCTCCAAAGTGTCCGCGACGCCGAGTGCATCGACGGCGGCGGCATACATCACCTTGTCCTTGGGGCAGGCCACCACGAAATACCGGATGTCGCCGAGACCAAGCGCCTCGCGGATGCGGTTCTCGCTGGGCCGTTCGGCGACGCCGTCGTCGCCCTGCCAGATGCGCCCGCCGCCTGCACCGCAGCAGAAGGAGTTCTCGCGGCAGCGCGGCATGTCGTGGAGCCCATAGCCCGCCGCCCGGATCAGCGCGCGCGGAGCATCGAAGCCGCCATTGTAGCGCCCGAGATAGCAAGGATCATGATAGGTGACCCTGGCGCCGTCGGCCGGCGCGATGTCCAGCTTGCCGGCGGCGATCAACTCCGCCAGCAAGGCCGTGTAGTGCAGGACCTCGAACTCCGCGCCGAAATGCCGATAGTCATTCTTGAGGGCGTTCAGGCTGTGCGGATCGGTGGTGACGATCCGATTGAAGGTGCAGCCCTTGATCGCATCGATGTTGGATTGGGCGAGCGTTTCGAACAGGCCTTCCTCGCCGGCACGGCGCACGTCGTTGCCGCTGTTGCGTTCCGCATCGAAGAGAATGCCGAAGTCGACGCCGGCGGCGGTCAGCAGCTCCGCGACCTTGCGGGTCACCTCCTGCACGCGCGGATCGTAGGAGGCGTAGTCGCCGACGAACCACAGCACGTCGACCGGCTCGCTGCGGGCGTCCTTGACGGGAAAGCCGAGTTCCTTCGTCCAGCGCGCCCGCATCCTGGAAGGCTTGCCCATGGAATTGCCGAGC
This sequence comes from Labrys wisconsinensis, assembly GCF_030814995.1. GTDB lineage: Bacteria > Pseudomonadota > Alphaproteobacteria > Rhizobiales > Labraceae > Labrys > Labrys wisconsinensis. The sequence continues at coordinate 151,706 of NZ_JAUSVX010000015.1, forward strand.
CGCGTCAGGTTCGACAGCGCGTCCTGCAGGCCGGCGCTGACGCGGCCTTCGTCGACCAGATGGCGGCGCATGTCGATGATCTTGGGCAGATGCTCGATCTCGACCGGGCATTCCTCCATGCAGGCGCGGCAGGTGGTGCAGGCCCACAGCGTCGCCTCCGAGATGACGCCGCCGACCAGCGGACCGGCGGCAGGGCCGGCGGCGAGGGCGTCGCGCATGTCGGTGATCAGCGTCTTCGGGCTCAGCGGCTGGCCCGCCGCATAGGCCGGGCAGACCGCCTGGCAGCGACCGCATTCGGTGCAGGACAGGAGATCGAGCTGCTGCTTCCAGTCGAACTCGGCCAGCGATGCGACGCCGGGTGTGTCCCGCGTCGGCGGCACGGCCGGTGCAAGGCCGCGCGGCTGGAGATTGCGGAAATAGATGTTCGGCGCGGCAAGGACCATATGCCGATGCTTCGAGCCTGGAATGTAGACGAGGAACGCCAGGATGGCGCCGACGTGAACCCAGGAGAAGACCGCTTCGGCTGCATGCGCCGGCACGCCGAGCCGGCCGAGGCCGCGGGCCAGAAGCGCGGCCACCGGGCGCCAGGAGCCGTCGGCGCCGCCTGAAATACGGGCCGCCGCCTCGAGGAGCAGCGAAGCCACGATCAGGACGATCAGCACATAGATGATCGCCGCATCCCGGCCGCTCGATCCCACGAAGCGAGCCGGCTTCAGATGATAGCGCTGGTAGAGCGCCAGCCCGACGCCGACGAGCATCAGCACGGCAAACATGTCCTGGAGAACCGCGATCCAGGTCTCGCCGCCGATCGGCGCCAGCGAGAACCCCGGAAACAGGCGCGAGCCGAAAGCCTCAATCGTCGCGGTGAACAGGACGAAGAACGAAACGAAGATGATCGCATGCAGGATGCCGGCAAGTGGCTTGCGGAGCATCTTCCTGTGCAGGCCGATGGCGCTCGCCACGCCTTTGAGACGCTGCAGCGGCTGGTCGAAGCGGTCGGCCCTCGGCGCGCTGGCGAGAGCGGACGCGAAGCGACGGGCGCGCCAGCCCGTCAGCGCGATTGCCGCCGCCACCAGAATCCAGAGCGACACCGTCGATGCCATCTCAGCCGCTCGCAGCCGCCCGCAGCCTCTCGCTCAGGCTGGCAACGAGGTCGAACAGGTCGCAGGTCGCGCCATAATGCGCGACGTTGAAGATCGGGGCCTTCGGGTCGGTGTTGATCGCGATGATGAGATCGGACTGCGACATGCCCTCGAGATGTTCGGGGGCGCCGGAGACGCCCAGCGCAAAATAGAGCTTCGGCTTGACCTTCTGGCCGGACTTGCCGACCTGCCGCATCTTCGGCAGCCAGCCATTGTCGACGACCGGGCGGCTGCCGGCGATCTCGGCGCCGAGGATCGCCGCCAGCTCGCGCGCGATGTCGATGCTCGCCTCGTCGCCGATGCCGCGGCCCACGCAGATGATCCGTTCGGCGGTGGTGAGGTCGACGTCCCTGTAGTCCGGCACGTCGATGGCGACCATCCTCACCTTGCCGCCTGCGACGACGGAATCCGCGTCGATCTCCCGCAGCCCGGCGGCGTCGACCGGGCCGAGGGGCGCCTCGCCGAAGGCCCCGGGATTGATCATCAGGATGGCGGGCAGCGTCACCACGCATTCGGCCAGGATCTTGCCGCCATACATCTGCGCAGTCACGGCCAGGGTGTCGCGATCGCGCCGGATGTCGTTGACATACGACACGAGCGGCCAGCCGGTGCGCGCCGCGATGTCCGCGGCGACATCGAGGCCGTTCGCCGAATAGGGGATCAGCAGCAGGCCGGGATCCTCGGTCGAGATGGCATCGCGGAGCAGGTGCGCATAGGACTCGGCCGGGATCAGCTCGGTCCCTGCCGCACGCGCGGCAATCAGCCTGTCGGCCGCGCCGAACGAAGCCGCGGCGGCCTCGCTGTCACGGCCGGCGAAGAAGGCAACCACCTCGTCGCCGGCTTGGGCGACGGACCGAGCCGCCATGATCATTTCCAGCGAAAAGGATTCGATCTTGCCGGAACGGCTCTCGGTGCAGGCAATGATCTTCATGGTGCCTTCCTCGCCAGGCCTTTGGCCGCCAGAATGGTGACCAGCCGGTCGGCGACAGTCTCCGCATCGTTGCCCAAGGTCTCTCCCGAACCGCCCTGAGCCGGCTGGCGCAGCCTGACGAGCTCGGCGGACCGTTCGAAGCCGGATGGTTCCGGCGCGGCGCGGCCGATGGGGGTCTTGGAGGCTTCACGAAGCTTGCTGCCGGACACGTAGCGCGGCGCCTTGGATGCGGTCTGGACACCCAGCACGGCCGGCATCGCCACTTCGTATGTCACGGCGACGCCGGCGCCGCGCTCCTGCGTGACCCGCAGCCGGCCGCCATCGGCCACGATTCGATTCGTGCCGGAGACATGGGGGCGGTCGAGCAGCGCGCCGACATAGGGCGCGAGCTGGCCGAAGACATCCTCGACCGACTGCACCCCGCAAAGAACGAGGTCGGCCGATCTGCTGCGCGCCATCGCCGCGATCGAGGCGCCGATGTCCCGCGGGGAGATCATGGCGTCCTCTCCGGCCTGGAGCGCGACGAGCTCGTCGGCCCCTCGGGCGGCAGCCATCTGCAGCACCCGGTTGGCGCCTTCGCCGACGGCGACGGCCGTCACCCTGGCACCCGCCGCTTCCTTGATGAGGATCGCTTCCTCGAGCGCGTGATCGTCGAAATCGTTGAGCTGGAAGTCCAGCCACTCGCGATCGATGCCGCGGCCATCCTCAGCCGGCTGAATCTCGCCGGCAGAATCCGGCACCATGCGCAGGACCACGAGAATATTCACCACTTCCCCTCCAGCGGACGCACCTCGGGCGACCGGCACTCGGGCTAGATAAGTCGCATCTTCCGACCCTCCCAATGCTCAAAAGGGTAATAGCAGCTATTACACGGCCAAGACTTGACGATTTCCAAAGTTCAACTGCTATTTGTGCTCGCTGCGGTCGTTCGGCGATTTTCAATGTCGATGGCGTGCCGGATCGCGATCTATTCACGTCGAAGACGTGACCTGTTTTGCTTTCGAATATTATATCCAGAACATCTTATCTATTGTTCTGAACGTGTGGTGCAAGAAAAAAACTATCGGCGTTCTATCGAGCGTCTCGGAGGAGGAACGAATGTCCATGAAGACTATCCTGGATCACAGGATTTCCCGAAAGAGCTTTATTCGCAACGTGCCTGCCGCCGTTGCGGCCATCGGCGCGGTGCCGGCGATGCAGCTTGCGCAGGCAAGTCCCGCCGCTGCCGCGTCAGCGTCCGATGCCAAGCCCGGCTATTACGGCGTGCCGCGGACATGGATGTGGAATCCCAATCCCAACACCATGGTCGACACGTCCAAATGGAAGAAGAACGGTCCCTATACGATCGGATTTTCCAACGCCTCGATTTCCAACGCCTGGCGCGTCGCCTTTCAGCACGGCGTGCTCTGGGCCGCCGGTCAGCATCGCGACCAGATCGCCCATCTCCTCGTGACGGACGCCAACGACGATCCTTCCAAGCAGATTGCCGACATTCAGGACCTGATCAGCCAGGGCGTCGATATCCTGCTGATCGCGGCCTCGACCGAGGATGCGCTGGATTCCGTCGTCGGCCGCGCCACGGAGCAGGGCATTCCCGTGGTCATGGTCGACCGCAAGGTGAAGACGGCGTCGAACTACATCACGTATGTGACCGCTTCGGATTGGGCGCTCGGCCGCCTCGAGGCTCAGTGGCTGTGCGAAACCCTCGGCGGCAAAGGCAATATCGTGATGCTGCCGGGCATCGCCGGCTCCAGCGTGGCGGAAATCCGCATCAAGGCGAATGAGGAGGTCTTTTCGAAGTTCCCGGGCGTCAAGGTCCTGGAAAAGCAATATTGCGACTGGAACCCGGCCACGGGAAAGACGGTGATGGCCGCCTTGATCCAGAAGCACGGCAAGACCATCGACGGGGTGCTGGCCGACAGCGCGCTGCAGGGCTACGGGGCGATCGAAGCCTTTCTCGATGCCGGCTACAAGGACGGCGAGATCCCGCCGATGACCGGTGGAGACGTCGCCCGCATGTATCAGCTGGCAAGCCAGCACAACATCAAGATGGTCGGCATCGACTATCCGACCTCGATGGGCATCACCGGCATCGAGACCGTGCTCGACGTGCTCAAGGGTGTCTCGGTCCCGGACAAGGTCGAGGTGAGCTTCCAGGTCGTCACGTCGCCGGGCGCCGACACGGTCTCGGTCAAGGGCGACCGTCATCTCCTCGATCACGTCAGCATGAACGATCCCGGTGATCTGTCGCCGAGCAATGGTCTGCCGGCTGGATACAATCCGAGCACGTTCAATCCAGACTATCCGAAATAGGTCTCCGGCTTGACCGGGCGCGCGTCCGCGACGGGCGCGCGTCCGGGCGTGCCGTGCATGTCGAGCGCCGGATATGTCCAGCCCAGTCATCGAGCTTCGCCAGATCGAGAAGGAATATCCGGGCGTCAAACCCCTGGACAAAGTCGATTTCGCCGTGCGGCCCGGCGAGATCCATGCGCTTCTCGGCGAGAACGGTGCGGGCAAGTCGACGCTCATTCGCGTGATGGGCGGGGCTGTCAGGCCGAACTCTGGAACCATCGCCTATCTCGGGAAGCCGGTTTCCTGGCAATCGCCGAAGGAGGCGCGCGCGGCCGGCATTCACGTGATTCACCAGGAGCTGGCGCTCTTCCCGGAACTGTCGGTCGCCGAGAACATTCTGGTCGACGCGCAGCCGCGCAACCGGCTCGGGCTGATATCCGGCCGCCTCCGCCACGCCCGCGCCGCTGAAATCCTCTCTCGGCTCGGCGTCGCCATTCCGACCCATGCCAGGATCGACGAATTGCCGCTCGCCGACCGGCAGATGGTCGAGATCGCCAAGGCTCTGGTCGGCGACGTGCGGCTCCTCATCCTGGACGAGCCCACCGCCGTCATTTCCGGACGCGAGGTCGACCTCCTGTTCGAGAACATGCGCCGGCTGCGCGGCGAAGGCGTCGGCATCGTCTACGTGTCTCACCGGCTCGACGAGATTTTCGAGATCGCCGACCGCGTCACCATCCTGAAGGACGGCCAGGTCGTCGGGACCAGTCCGGTGGCCGCCCTGACACGCGAGGACATGATCACCAGGATGGTCGGCCGGCGCCTCGAACAGATTTATCCCGCGCGGCGCAAGACGCCCGCCGAAGGTCCGGACGTCCTGACCGTCCGCAATCTCAGGGCCGGTCCGCGCGTGCGCGACGTCAGCCTCAGCGTGAAGGCGGGCGAAATCGTCGGCGTCGCCGGCATGGTCGGCTCCGGACGCACGGAAGTCGCCGAAGCGATCTTCGGCATGCGCGCCATCGAAGGCGGGACAATCGAATTCGACGGCAAGCCGTTCGAAAGGAAGGTACCAAGGGACGCGATCCGTCGCGGCCTCGGCTTTCTCACCGAGAGCCGCAAGGACGAAGGCCTGTTTCTCGGCCTGCCGATTTCGGCGAATGTCGTAGCCCCCGATCTCGGCAGCATCACCAAGCGCGGCCTGATCGACCGCGGGCAGGAGCGCGCGCTGGCCGTGCGGCAGATCCGGGAATTTTCGGTGGCGACGCCGTCGCCGGATATGAAGGTCGGCAATCTTTCAGGCGGAAACCAGCAGAAGGTCCTGTTCGGCCGCTGGTCGAGGATCGCCCGTCGGCTGCTCATACTCGACGAGCCGACCCGCGGCGTCGATATCGGGGCCAAGGTCGAGATCTACCGCATCGTCCGCCGGCTGGCGGATTCGGGGGTCGGGGTGCTGATGATCAGCTCGGAGCTGCCGGAGATCGTCGGCCTCTCCGACCGGGTCTTCGTGATGGTGCAGGGCCACGTGGCCGGGGAAATCCACGGCGAGTCCTTGGGCGAGGAGGCGATCATGGATCTCGCCGTGCGGTCCATCGACCATCACAGAGCCACCATGGACCTCGGCGTGGAGCCGGTCGCATGATCCGGAATCGAGCCCCTCTCGACACGCGCGTCGCGATCGGGAGCCTGCATCGATGAGCGCGCTCGCCGTGGATCTGCGCCGCAACCGGCTGATGGTCTCCTACCTCATCGTGGCGTCGTTGCTGATCGCGCTGGTGGTCGCGGGCGGCCTCCTGTCCGACCGCTTCCTCACCTGGCGCAACATCGGCAACCTGTTCCAGCAACTCGTCGTGTTGGGCATGGTCAGCCTCGGCCAGACCTTTGTCGTGCTGATGGGCGGCATCGACCTGGCGATCGGCTCGCTGGTCAGCGCGCTCACCGTCTTCCTGGCGAATTTTCTGCAATGGCGGCCGGACCTGGTCTGGCTCGCCCTTCCGCTGGCCCTGGTCGCCGCGGCCGGCGTCGGCATGGTCAACGGCCTGTTGACCGTCGTGCTGCGGGTCCATCCCCTGATCGTCACGCTCGGCATGTCCTCCATCATCTTCGGCGGCACGCTGATGTACCGCAAGGAGCCGGGCGGTTCGGTGCCGCGGGCCTTCGCCGATGTCGCCTACGCGACCGTCTTCGGCATTCCCGTCAGCGCCATCGTGCTCGTCGCGATCTTCGCACTCGCCGGCCTCTGGCTGCAGCGGACGCGCTCGGGCCGGACCATCTATTTCGTCGGCGGCGATCGCGAGGCTGCCCGATTGAACGGCCTGCCCGTCGACCGGATCGTGGTGCTTGCCTATGCGCTGTCGGGCCTCTGCGCCGGCGTCGCGGCCATCTTCCTGACCGCCCGAACCGGCGTCGGCGATCCGCGCATCGGTGCCGCGCTGACGCTGCAGTCGATCACGCCCGTCGTCGTCGGCGGCACGATCCTGGCCGGCGGACGCGGCGGCGTGCTCGGCACGTTCCTCGGCGTGCTCCTCGTCACCATGCTCAACAACCTGCTGAACTTCGTGAATGTCTCATCCTACGTCCAGTGGGTCATTCAGGGCTTCATCATCATCGTCGCGGTCGGCATCCACACCGCGAAGCGGAGATAGCGATGGCGCCCATCGACACCCCCGTTCCGCGATCCCAGGGCCTTTCCGTCGCTTCCATCTTCGAGCGCTACGGGCTCGTGATCTTCCTCGCCGTGCTGATAATCGTGGCGGCGGTGGTCTCACCGACATTCTTGCAGCCGGCGAATATCGTCAACGTGCTGACGATCGCGGCGCCGCTCGGCATGGTCGTCGTCGGCCAGACCTTCGTCATCCTGGTGCGCGGCCTCGATCTTTCCGTGGCTTCGCTGATGGCCACGGTGGCTGTCCTCGCCACCGCCTTCAAGGCCACGACCAACGACGCGATTCCGCTGATCTTCGTCGCCGCGATCGCATTCTCCGCCGTGGTGGGCCTCGTGAACGGCTGGCTGGTCGCCAAGCGCAATGTCAGCCCGTTCCTGGCGACGCTGGCGATGATGATCATCCTGCAGGGCCTACGCTTCGCCTATACGGGCGGAGCGCCGATCAGCACGCTGCCGCCGGGCATGCGGTTCCTGGCCGCTGGCCGGATCCTCGGCATCCCCGTCAATCTGATCACCCTGGCGTTCCTGGCGATCGCCTTCGGCGTCGTGCTGCACCGCTCGCGGCTGGGGCGCGAGATATTCATGGTGGGCAGCAATCCGAAGGCGGCGTTCCTCAACGGCGTCGCACCGGAGCGCGTGGTGATGCTCTGCTACGTCATCTGCTCGGTCTGCGCCGGCGTCGGCGGCCTGTTTCTGCTCGGCTATGTCGGCACGGTCTCCAACTGGGTCGGCCAAGGCTACGAGCTCGACTCGATCGTCGCGGCTGTCATGGGCGGGGTCGCACTGTCCGGCGGGCGCGGCAACGTCTTTGCCGCGCTGCTGGGCGTCGCGGTGCTCGTGGTCATCAGCAATCTCGTTCTGCTGCTCGGCTTCCCCATCGAGATGCAGCTCATCATCAAGGGCATCATCATCATCGGCGCCGCGGCGTTCTACCGGACGCGGCTGGCGTGAGATATCGCCGGCCGCCGGATCGCTTGGGAGGAAGACAATGACGGTCGAGAGTCTGGCGGAACGGAACGCCCGAGGGCGACGCGACGAAGAGGTGGACGCCGTGATCGTCGGTGCCGGCCCCTCCGGCTCCGTGGCGGCGCTCCACCTGGCGCGCGCCGGCGTTTCCGTGGTCGTGCTCGAGCAGGGCGAATGGCCCGAATACAACGACTACACCGGCGCGCGGCCGGAACACGAGCTGGTCAGCACCAAGCTCTGGCATCCGAATCCGAACGTGCGCGACAACCCCACCGACTATCCCGTCGATACCTCGACGACGGACATCAACCCGCTGATGTTCGCAGGGGTCGGCGGCAGCGCAACGCTCTATGGCGCGCAATGGATGCATTTCCTGCCGTCCGACTTCCGCGTTCGGTCGCTGGACGGCGTGGCCGAAGACTGGCCGTTCTCCTACGAGGAACTCTTGCCCCACCAGCTCGAGATCGAGCGCGAAGTCGGCGTCTCCGGCCTCGCCGGCGATCCGGCCTTTCCGCCGCGCGGCGCATATCCGTTCCCGGCGCTGCCGATCGGCTCCGTGGGCCTGCGCGGCGCGCTCGGCATGGAGAGGATGGGCTGGCACTGGTGGCCCGGCAGCAACGCCATTCCGTCGGAGAAGTTCGGTGAGCTCAACCCCTGCGTGCGTCGCGGCACCTGCCTTACCGGCTGTCCGGAAGGGGCGAAATCCACGACCGACCGCTCGCACTGGCCGCTCGCGCTGAAGGCCGGGGCGCGGCTCGTCACCCGCGCCCGCGTCAAGGAGGTCGAGACGAACGATCAAGGCCTGGCGACCGGCGTCGTCTATATCGATGCGAATGGTCGCGAGCGGCGCCAGCGGGCCAAGGTCGTCATTCTCTGCGCCAACGGCGTCGGCACGCCGCGGCTGCTGCTGATGTCCGGCGGCGCCAGGCATCCGGACGGATTGGCCAATTCCTCCGGCCTGGTCGGCCGGCGGCTGATGATGCATCCCTTCGCGAGCATCCTGGCCTCCTACGAGGATCCGCTCGATTCCTGGCGCGGTCCCTTCGGCCAGCAGGTCTATTCGCTCGAATTCTACGAGACGGACGAAAGCCGTGGCTTCGTCCGCGGCTCGAAATGGAACTGCATGCCGTCCGGAGGGCCGGTCGGCGTCTCCGGCGCGATCGGTTCCAAGGTCTACGTGGCCGAGAAAGGCAGCTTCCAGGATTTCTGGGGCGCCAATCTGCACGAGAACGTCGCCCGTCGCTTCGGCCATTCGCTGATCTGGGGAATCGTCGGCGAGGACCTGCCGGAGGAGAGCAACCAGGTGGTCCTCTCGAAGGATCTCGTCGATTCCGATGGCCTGCCGGCTCCGCAGATCATCTACAAGGTGAACGAGAACTCAAACCGCCTGTTGCAGTTCAATATCGACCGTTGCCTGGAATCCGTGCGGGCGGCCGGTGCCATCGAGACCTTGGTCTCGACGCCCGTGCGCGAATCCGGCTGGCACCTGATCGGGACCACCGTGATGGGCGACGATCCGAAGCGTTCGGTCGTCGACCAATGGGGCGCCTGCCACGACGTCCCCAACCTCTACATCATGGACGCATCGACGTTTCCGACTTCGGGCGCCACCAATCCAACCGCGACGATCATGGCGGTCGCGCTTCGCAACACGCGCCGAATGCTCTCCGAGCGTCGCAACCAGAAGGTGGCCTGACCCATGACGGACGAACCGGCCTTCTTCGCCATGGCCGACTTCCTGATCCCGGCGCACGGCCGGATGCCGAGCTTCAGCGACGTCTGCAGCTTCGCCGATGTCGAAAAGTCGCTCGATTTCCGCGTCGACCTGAAGGAGGGCTTTGCCCGCGGCATCGCCACCGATCTCGGCGACGGGGCGGAGGCCCATCTCGACAGGATCAACAGGCAAGATGGCGAAGCCTTCAACGCGATCACGACCATCGCCATCGCCACCTACTACATGAGCCCGCGCGTGCGGGACCTGATCGGCTATCCCGGCCAGGAGAACGTCCCATACGATTCCCGGGCGACGCAGGTCTATCTGACCGACGGCTCTCTCGGGCGCGTGGTCGCGCGCGGACGCAAGTATCGGCCGACCCCCGGCCTGTGACCTCGCGAGCAAAAAGAGGAAAGGACCGTCCCGGAATGAGCAAGGATGTCTTCGGCGACATGGACCGCGCGATGAGCCATCTCTCGCCATTCGGCGGCTTCAAGCAATCGGACCGGCAACGCGAACTCGGCGAGCGGGGGCTTCATCCCCATGCGGAGACGAAGACCGCCGCCGTCGGCTTGCCATAGGCGAGGCCAACGATGTCCTGCTACCAGACCATCGACAGGCGATTTGGCGACCTCATCGATCCCGTCGCCTTCCTCGAAACCATCCATACGGGAAACCGCTGGGCCGAAGGGCCGGTCTATTTTGCCGATCTCCGCTCGCTGATCTGGAGCGATATTCCCAACGATCGCATGCTGCGCTGGGACGAGGAGAGCGGCACGGTCTCGCTCTTCCGCGGCCACGTCGCCAATCCGAACGGCAATACCCGCGACCGGGAGGGCCGGCTCGTCACCTGCATGCAGGGCGAGCGTCGCGTGGTCCGCACCGAATGGGATGGTTCGATCACCGTCCTCGCCGACTCGTTCGGCGGCAAGCGGCTGAACTCGCCCAACGACGTCGTGGTCAAGTCGGACGGCAGCATCTGGTTCAGCGACCCGAACTACGGCATCATCTCCGACTATGTCGGCCGAAAGGGGGTCCAGGAGCAGCCTGGCTGCCGCGTCTACCGCATCGACCCTCGGTCCGGCCGGATCGCGGTCGTCGCCGACGATTTCTCGATGCCGAACGGCCTCGCCTTCTCGCCCGACGAGAAGCATCTCTACATCTCCGACTCCGGCTTCCTGACCGACCGCAATGCCCCTCACCATGTCCGGGTGTTCGACGTGGTGGACGACAAATTGACAAATTCTCGCTTGTTCGCCGAAATCTCGCCCGGAATTCCGGATGGCTTTCGCGTCGATATCGCCGGCAATCTCTGGATCAGCGCCTGGGACGGCGTTCAGTGCCACACGCCGGACGGTGACTTGATCGGCAAGATCCTGGTGCCGGAAATCGTCGCTAACGTGGTCTTCGGCGGGCCGCGCCACAACAGGTTGTTCATAACGGCGACGACTTCGGTCTACGCGGTCTTTTTGAATATCCAGGGCTTGAAGTACCAGTTCGGTGCCTGAAGGCATCACAAGCTGGCGCTCCGCCTCACAGCTGGTCGGACGGGCGAGAGTTGGACACGAAGCAGCTTCAGGTCTTCATCGCCGTCGGGTCGGCCGGCAGCTTTTCCAAAGCTGCCCTCGATCTGAACGTCACGCAGCCGATGATCACCCGCCACATACGCGGACTGGAGGAAGAGCTCGGGGTCGAGCTCTTCTACCGCAACGGGCGGGGCGTCGTCTTGACCGAAGCCGGCGCTCTTCTCAAGGCCCATGCCGACGAGATCGTCGAGAGGATGCGGCTTGCGAAGAACGCGGTTTCCAATCTCAAGTCCTCGCCCAAGGGGCGACTCGTGCTCGGCGTGCCGCCTTCGGTCGGCACTGTGCTGACGGTGCCCCTGGTCAAGAAGATCAAGAACGAGTTCCCGAATGTCGCATTGCAGGTGATCGAGGGGTTCAGCGGACATATCCTTGAATGGCTGATCGCCGGCCGCATCGACGCCGCCGTGCTCTACAATGCGCCGAGCCATCCTTCCGTGCTGACGGAGCCGCTGGCCGACGATGAACTGTTCCTCATCGGTCCGGTGCTGCCGGAACGCGTCCTTCCGCCCGGTCCGGTCGGCCTCAATGTCTTCGCGGAACTGCCGATGATCTTGCCCAGCCGGCCGCATGGCTTGAGGCGCCTGATCGACAACATTCTGACGGAGCGTGGCATCTATCCCCGGATCGAGATGGAGCTGGAGGCCATGCCGTCGACCTTGCTGCTGGTGGAGGAAGGCACCGGCTACACGGTGCTTCCCTATGCATCCGTGCATCTTCTGGTCCAGGCCGGACGCTTGGAAGTCTGGCCTTTCGATCCGCCGATCACCCGCAAGTTGATCCTCGCGACATTCTCGCAGCGGCCGATGTCTTCCACCTTCCGTCCTCTTTTCCGTACAGTGCGCACCGAGCTCAGAGACATCATCTCGGCGCATATCTGGAAACCGATGACTTGAAATCGGCACTTGGAGCGCAGCCGGCTCACGTCGCCTCGTATCCTGCAACGGCGAAGTCGTTGCGGCCGCTCATGGCGACACGGCATAGAGCCTGGCCCGCAGGGCCCGGTCGGGCTCGTGCACGCCCCGGCGCGCCTCGCCCTCGGTGAGGTGGCGGAACTGCTCGATCCGGGCCGGCCGGCCGAGGAGATAGCCCTGGGCCTCGGTGCACATCTCCGCGTTGAGGAAGCGCAGCTCGCCCGGGGTCTCGACGCCCTCCGCCAGCACCGGCAGGCCGAGCCCCTTGCCGAGGCCGAGCACGGCGCGGACGATGGTCGCGGCCTGGTCGTTGCTGTCGACCGCCTTGATGAAGGAGCCGTCGATCTTGATCTTGTCGAACGGGAAGGCCCGCAGGTTCGACAGCGAGGAATAGCCGGTGCCGAAATCGTCCATGGCGATGCGCACGCCGAGCGCCTTGAGCTGGCGCAGCGTCGCCAGGGCGCGATTGAGGTCGCGGATCAGGGCGGTCTCGGTGATCTCCAGCTCCAGCCGCTGCGGCGTGAGGCCGGTCTCCAGCAGGATCTCGTGCACCACCCGGGCGAAGCCGGCATTGTGGATCTGCACCGGCGAGACGTTGACGGCGATGCCGAGCGGCTGCGACCAGCCGGCGGCCTCGCGGCAGGCGGTGCGCAGCACCCATTCGCCGATCGGCAGGATGGTGCCGCTCTCCTCGGCGATGGGGATGAACAGGCTCGGCGGCACGTCCTCGCCCGCCTCGTTGCGCCAGCGCACCAGGGCCTCGAAGCCGACGGTCTCGCCGCTGTCGACCCGGGTCTGGGGCTGGTAGACCAGGAACAGGCCCTGGCGCGCCAGAGCCTGCCTGAGCTCGTGCTCGATCATGCGCCGCGCGGTGACCTGGACGCCCATCGCCGCCTCGAAGAAGCGATAGGTGCAGCGCCCCTCGTTCTTGGCGCGGTAGAGCGCCGTGTCGGCATGGATCAGGAGGCCGGTGCGGTCCGACGCGTCGTCGGGATAGAGGGCGATGCCGATGCTGCTCGACACGAAGGCGGAGGTGGTCGAGTGCTCGTTCTCGGCCAGCAGGGCCCCCAGGATGCGCTCGGCCAGCGCGCCGGCAGCGGCCGGGCCGGCGAGGTCGGGCGCGAGCACGGCGAACTCGTCGCCGCCGAGCCGGGCCATGGTCTCGCCGTCGTGCAGGATCGTGGTGACGCAGGCCGCCACCCGCTGCAGCAGCTCGTCGCCCGCCGCATGGCCGAACAGGTCGTTGACCTCCTTGAACCGGTCGAGATCGAGGCACAGCACCGCCAGGTGCCGGCCTGTGCCGCCGGCCGTCTCGATCGCCCGGTCGAGCATCTCGTTGAAGGAGGACCGGTTCGGCAGCCCGGTCAGGGCGTCGTGGTGCGCCAGGAAGTTGATGTGCTGCTCGGCTTTCTTGCGCTCGCGCAGGTCCCGCACCGCGATGGCCTGGTGGGGCCGGCCCGCGAAGGTGACCGGCCGCAGGATCAGCTCCACCGGAATGGCCGAGCCGTCGCGCCGGATGAGCATGGTCTCGACCGCCTGGCCCGGCCGGCCGGGCAGGCGCAGCCGCATGGCGGCGTCGCGGAACCACTCCGACAGGGATGTCTCCGACAGGCTGGCCGCGGCCGCCCCGACCAGGGCGGCGAAGCTGTCGTTCACCGTGATGATGGTCTCCTCGCTGCAGACGACCAGGCCCTCGACCGCGGCGTTGACCAGGCCGCGCATGCGCTCGACCTCGCGCTCGGCATGGTGGCGGTCGACGTCGAGCGCCAGCCCGGCGGCGGCGAAGAGCAGGATGGCGAGGCTCGCCACGGCCACGGCGATGGCGAGCCATGCCGGCGGCAGCGCCGATTCCGGCACCGCGATCGTGCCGTCCGGCATGATGGAGACGGCGCCCATGGCGGTGAAATGGTGGCCGCAGATCGCCAGCGTGAGCAGGGCGGCGCCGGCGAGCTTCCAGCGCAGCGTGCGGCCGCTCAGGGCGACCTGCAGCGCCGCGGCGCCGAGGAGCCCGCCGAGCAGGATGGACAGGCCCACCAGCACCGGGTCCCAGGTGATGGTGCCGGCCACGCGGAAGGCCGCCATGCCGGTATAGTGCATGGCGGCGATGCCCCCGCCGACCGCCGCCCCGCCCAGCGCCGCTGCGGCCGGCAGGCGCTTTGCCAGGGCGATGGCGAAGCCGAGCCCGGTCAGCGCGATCGCTGCGCCGAGCGACAGCGCCGTCAGCGGCACGGAATAGCCGCTCGGCAGGCCCGGCGAGAAGGCCAGCATGGCGATGAAATGCGTCGCCCAGATGCCGAAGCCGCAGGCGGCCGCGGCAACCTGGAGCCAGAGGCGCCCCAGGCGGCCGCCGGACCGGCGCACATGGTGCAGCAGAGTCACCGCCGTGAACGAGGACAGGGCGCAGACGAGCGCGGCCAGGGCGACGAGGCGCAGGTCGTGCTGCTCGGTGACGCACGTGAAGACCTTGAACATCATTGCCCCCACTTCGGCGTGTCTTAGCTGGGTGCGCGCAAGCTTGAGTTTCAGGGGGTCTCACTGTCGAGTGGTTAACGCGCCGTCCCGCGGCTGCACCGTCCCGCGGCCTATTTGCGGCCATGGCTAATCAATGGTCACACCGACCGCGCGGATTGTGCGCGCAGGCGGCAAGGCCCCGGCGGCCGGCCTCAGACCAGGGCGATCGCCCGCAGCGGCGAGCCCGAGCCGCCAGCGATCGGCAGGGGCAGGGCGATGAGGGTGCAGAGCGGCGGCAGCAGGCCGAGATTGTTGAAGTTCTCGCCGATCAGGACGCCGGCGCCGAGCAGGATGCGATGGGCCTCGAAGCCCGTCGACGGCGCCGGGTCGACCGACAGGCAGTCCGACCCGACCGCCCGGACGTCGCGCCGGCGCAGCAGCTGGGCCGTCTCGGGAGCCAGGCCCGGCCAGTGCGCGCGGAAGGCGGCGGCGTCGGACCACAGCCGGTCCCAGCCGAAATGGAAGAACACGGCATCTTCCGCCTCGATCGGGCCATGCTGCCGTTCCCAGGCCAGCACCAGCTCGGGCCCGGCGGCGCCGTCCGCTCCGACGGCCCGCCCGTCGATCGTCGCCATCCGGCCGAAGAAGCGGCCGGGCGGGATGCGGTCGATGGCAAGCCCGTGACGGATGAAATGGGCCGGCGCGTCGAAATGCGTGCCGGTATGCTCGCTGAGGCAGAGCGCATGGTTGCAGCTCGCGTCGCCGTTCTCGATCGAGGAGACGGCGCGCTGCTCGAAGCTGGGATGGGTCGGCCAGGTCGGCATGCCCTCGGCGAGGGGATGGGTGAGGTCGATCTTGCCCGCCGCCGCCAGCGCCTTGCCGAGCCCGGCCCTATCGAACAGGGATGTGTCCACGGCGCGTCCTCCCTCGGCAGGCGGTGTCAGACGAACAGGTGCGGCTGGTCGCGCAGCAGCAGCCGCACCGAGCCGAACACCTCCTGCAGATGCGCGCGCATGTGCTCGGCGGCGAGGTCGGGATCGCGGATGCGCACGGCCGTGACGATGGCGGCGTGCTGGGCCTGCAGCGTCTCCAGGTGCCCCGGCTCGGGCAGGCTGAGAAAGCGCACCCGGTCGAGCTGGCCCTTGACGTTGTGGATCACCTTCCACGAGCGCGGCAGCAGCACGCCGTCGCTGAGGAGGTGATGGAAGGCCTCGTCGAGCCGCAGGAAGGCCTCGTGCTCGCCGGCCTCGATGGCGCGGCGCTGGCGCTGCAGGCTCGCCTCCAGGCGCTCGACCAGGGCGGCGGTGCTCTGCTCGGCTGCGCGGCGCACCACGGCGACCTCCAGGGCCTCGCGGATGAACTGGGCCTCCATCACCTCCGCCACCCGGATCGGCGCGACGAAGCTGCCGCGCTGGGGCAGGATGTCGACCAGCCCTTCCTCCGCCAGCTTGATCAGCGCCTCGCGCACCGGCGTGCGGCTGACCCCGAGCTTCAGCGACAGCTCCTTCTCGCTCAGCGCCTCGCTGGGCCTGAGCTGCAGCGTCAGGATCTCGCGCTTGAGCAGCGCATGCACCTGCACGGCCATCGGCAGCCGCGGGTCGAGCGCGGCGGCGGGCTCGGCGGCCGGTCGGGTCTGGATCATCGGTGTTTCCCCCATCCTGCCATGGTAGGGCGCGGCGCGCGGCGTGTCGAGTGTCGCGCCCTTTCACCATCCGGCTTGGCGCTTCCTTTGACGCGGCTTCAGGCGACCTGAAACAGCGTTGACATACTACCATGGTAGTGCCATGAATGCAGGGCTCGAGAGCGAGCGGATCGGGCTGCGGCGGCCAACGTCGCGCGCCGTCAGGGGAGGACATGGCATGAGCGGGAAGACATGGCAGCCGCGCGCCGGCAGGCGCGGTCTGAGGCCCTGCGCGGGGCTGCTGGCGGCGGCAAGCATCGCGGCCCTGGCCGCAGGCCCGGCGTTCGCCGCCGACGGCGTCGCCGGCGGCGACACCAGCGCCAAGAAGATCGCGTTCAGCAATTCCTTCGCCGGCAACTCGTTCCGCCAGGTGATGGTCAAGAGCTGGGAGCAGGTGACGGCGCAGGCGATCAAGGACAAGATCATCGCCGGCGCCACCGTGGTCAGCGCCAACAACAACGTCACCGAGCAGGCCGCCCAGGTCCAGAACATGATCCTGGAGGGCTACAACGCCATCGCCATCCTGGCCGGCTCCGACACGGCCCTCAACGGCGTGGTCAAGGACGCCTGCGACGCCGGCATCGTCGTGGTCGCCTTCGCCGGCATCGTCACCGAGCCCTGCGCCTATGTCGTCGACTACAACTGGTCGTCCTACGGCGCCCAGGAGGTCGAGCACGTCGCCAAGGCGCTCGGCGGCAAGGGCAACCTCCTGGAGATCCGCGGCATTGCCGGTGATTCCGTCGACAAGGCGATCAGCGAGGGCATCCATGCCGCGGCCGCCAAATATCCCGGCCTGACGATCGTCGGCACGGTCTACGGCCAGTGGACGGCGACCACCGCGCAGAAGGAGGTCGCCACCATCCTGCCCTCGCTGCCCAAGGTCGATGCGGTGGTCGACCAGGGCGGCGACGGCTTCGGCGCCGCCAACGCCTTCAAGGCCGCCGGCCGGCCGATGCCGATCATCATCATGGGCAACCGCCAGGACGAGCTCGCCTGGTGGCAGAAGGAGAAGGCCGCCAACGGCTACAGCACCTTCTCGATCTCGGCGACGCCGAGCGTGTCGCAGGTCGCCTTCTGGGTCGCCCAGCAGATCCTGGCCGGCAAGACGGTGCCGAAGAAGATCGAGGTGCCGCTCCTGCGCATCGACGATTCCACCGCGCAGGCCTGGCTCGAGGCCACGCCCGAGGGCGGCGTCGCCAACCCGCAATACAGCCAGGACCTGGTGGTTGAGATGATCGACGCCAACGCCAACGGGACGCCGCTCCCGGTCATCCCGGCCCCGAAGTGATCGGGGTCGGCCCCGAAGTGAGCGGAGCTGCCGACGCGACGGCGACCGAGCCCGGCCGGCCGACCGCCGTGACGGCGCGCGGCATCGCCAAGGCCTTCGGGCCGGTCAAGGCGCTCACCGGCGCCGACCTTGAGGTCGGGGCCGGCGAGGTGATCGGGCTGGTCGGCCACAACGGCGCCGGCAAGTCGACGCTGATGAACCTCATCGCCGGCGGCCTCGTCCGCGACGCCGGCGAGCTCGTCATCGCCGGCCACCCGATCGGCCCGGACCACTCGCCGCGTGCGGCCCAGGCGATCGGCGTGCGCTGCGTGTTCCAGGAGCTGTCGCTCTGCCCCAATCTCGACGTGGCCGAGAACACCCGCGTCTTCCATCCCGCGCTGTCCGGCTGGTCCTGGCGCCGGCGGGCGACGCGGATCATCGGCGAGAGCCTCGCGGCGATCTTTCCCGGCCACGGCATCGATCTCAGAGCCAAGGTCGGCACGCTGCCGATCGCCATGCGCCAGATGATCGAGGTGGCGCGCGGCTTCTCCGTCGCCGACGACCCGCTCCGCCTGGTCATCCTCGACGAGCCGACCTCGGCGCTCGATGAGCGGCGCGCCGCCGAGCTGCTGCGCCATGTCCGCCGCGTGGCTGCGCTCGGGGTCAGCGTCATCCTCGTCACCCATCGCCTCAACGAGATCTTCGAGGTCGCCGACCGCATCGTCGTCATGCGCGACGGCGCGGTCGTCGCCGAGCAGCCGGCATCGAGCCTCACCCGCGCCGACCTGGTCGCGCTGATGGGCGGTGCCGAGGACGGGCCGGCGGCGCGGACCGGCGGCGACGGCGCGGCGTCCGGCGACATCCTGGTGTCGCTGCCGGCGGCCGGGCCCGGTGCCGTGGCGATCGAGGCCCGGGCGGGCGAGATCGTCGGCTTCGCCGGGCTCGACGGCCACGGCCAGCGCGAGGCGCTGCGCGCCCTCAACAGGCCGGGCGCCGGGCGCGAGGCCACCGCCTTCGTCGCCGGCGACCGCCAGGCCGACGGTGTCTTCCCGCTCTGGTCGATCGCGCAGAATCTGTCGCTCTGCGCCCTGGCCGGGCTGCGCCGCGGCCATCTCATCTCCGCCCGCGCCGAGGCCGAGCTGGCGCAGGACTGGCGCCGGCGCATCGACATCCGCGCCGCCGACCTCGACCGGCCGATCCTCACCCTCTCCGGCGGCAACCAGCAGAAGGTGTTGTTCGCCCGGGCCCTCGCCGCGCAGGCGCCGGTCGTGCTGCTCGACGACCCCATGCGCGGGGTCGACGTCGGCACCAAGCAGGAGGTCTACCGCCTGATCCGGGCCGAGGCCGGGCGGGGCCGCAGCTTCGTGTGGTATTCCACCGAGCTCGACGAATTGTCCCATTGCGACCGCGTCTATGTCTTCCGCGAGGGCCGCGCCGTCGCCTGCCTGCCGGCGGCGGCGGTCAGCGCCGCCGCCATCATCGAAGCCTCGTTCGGCGGAGGCCGCCATGGCCATGCCTGACGCGATTGCCCGCCCGCGCCCCCTGGCCTGGCGCGCCCTGGCCGATGCCTGGCTGCCGCTGATCGTGCTGGCGGCCATGCTGGCGGCGATCGGCATGCTGCGCCCGGGCGTGTTCGGCATGTTCGGGCTGAACCTTTTGTTCAAGCTCTCGGTGCCGCTGATCCTCGCCGCGCTCAGCCAGATGCTGGTGGTGGCGCTCGGCGACATCGACCTCTCCACCGGCGCCTTCATCGGCTTCGTCACCTGCGTCTGCGCGGTGCACCTCGACGCCGAGCCGCTCACCGCCGCCGCGCTGCTGCTGGCCGGCATCGGCGCCTATGCGCTGGTCGGCGCGCTGATCCAGCTGCGGCGGCTGCCTTCGATCATCGTCACGCTCGGCACCTCCTTCGTCTGGACCGGCTGCGCCGTCCTCGTCCTGCCGGCGCCCGGCGGCGTGGCGCCGGCCTGGCTGACCGCGATCCCGCGCCTCTCGATGCCGCTGCTGCCGCTGCCCCTGTGGATCGCCGCGGGTCTGGCCCTCGTCGGCCACCTCGTGGTCATGAAGTCCTCGCTCGGCGTGCTCGTGCGCGGCGCCGGCGGCAATCCCCGCGCCATGACCCGGGCCGGCTGGTCGGTGCTGCGGCTGCGCGTCGGCATCTACGCCGCGGCCGGTGCCTGCAACGTCGCGGCCGGCCTGGCGCTCTCGGCCCTCACCACCTCGGGCGCGCCCAACATCGCGCCGGCCTACACCCTGCTCTCCATCGCCGCGGTCATCCTCGGCGGCGGCAGCTTCGTCGGCGGCATCGTCTCGCCCGCCGGCACCGTGGTCGGGGCCATGACGCTGTCGCTGGTCGGCTCGGTGCTGACCTTCCTCAGCGTGCCGCCGGTCTGGCAGATCGGCGCCCAGGGCCTGATCCTGGTGGCGGTGCTGTTCGGCCGCGTGCTGACGAGGGGCCGGGCATGAGGGGGCCGGGCATGAGGCGTCTGCGCGCGGCCGTCGCCGATCCCGCCATGCTCGGCTTTGCCGCCGCGGCGCTGCTCTGGGCGGCGACCGTCGCGCTCGCCCGCGGGCAGGGCGGCCTGGAGACATTGGCGGTGGCGCTGTCCTTCGCCATCTTCGCGGTGACGGTCGGCACGGGGCAGATGTTCGTCATCGCCTCGGGCCCGGGCAATATCGACCTGTCGAGCCCGGCGGTGCTGACGCTCGCCGCCTATGTCGCCATGGACGCCATGCACGGCGCCGACGCCCTGCTGCCGCTCGGCCTCGTCCTGGCGGTCGGGGTCGGCCTCCTCGCCGGCGTCGGCAATTTCGTGCTGATCCGCAGCCTCGCCATCCCGCCGATCATCGCCACGCTGGCTTCGAGCTTCGTGCTGCAGTCGCTGGCGATGAATGCCGGCGGGGAATCCACCATCAAGCCGCCACCGCTGCTGGCCGATTTCACCGTGCTGCACCTGTTCGGGGTCCAGGTGCTGCTGGTGCTCGGCATCGCCGGGTCGATCCTGGCGCAGCTGGTCATCGGCCGCACCATCTTCGGCCGGCACCTGCTCGCCGCCGGCCAGAACGAGCGGGCGGCGCGGCTCGCCGGCGTGCCGGCGGGGCGCATCCGCCTCATCGCCTATGTCGTCTCCGGCGGCCTGGCCGGCTTGGCCGGCTTCCTGCTCGCCGGCTTCACCGGTGGCGCCGCCCTCAACATGGGTGACTCCTACCTGATGGAATCGGTCGCCGTCGCCGTGCTCGGCGGCACCAGCGTCGCCGGCGGGCGCGCCAACGCCATCGGCATCTGGGGCGCGGCGCTGTTCCTCAGCCTGCTCGCCACGCTGCTCAATGCGTCAGGCGTCGATGCCGGCTGGCGCTTCATCCTGTCGGGTCTGACCATCGTCGCCGTGGTCTGCTTCGCCTCGGACAGGGCATGACCGCAGGGGATTTCGCCATGATCGCCGTTGCCGTCGAAGAGCCGCACCGTCTCGTCGTTCGCGCCGATGCAGCCGCGCCGCCCGGGCCGGGCGAGGTGGCCATCCGCATCGCCCGCGCCGGCATCTGCGGCTCGGACATGCACATCCTGCACGGCACCAATCCCTTCGCCGTCTATCCCCGCATCATCGGCCACGAATTCGCCGGGGTGGTCGAGGCGGTGGGGGAGGGCGTCGCGGGCCCGGCGCCGGGCGACCACGTCGTCGGCGATCCCGTCATCGCCTGCGGCCATTGCTATCCCTGCCGTGTCGGCCGCCCCAATGTCTGCGCCCGCCTGGAAGTGCTCGGCGTGCATCGCGACGGCGGCTTCCGCAGCCGTGTCGTCATCCCCGCCGCCAATGCGGTGAAGGTCCCGCCGGCGCTGCCGCTGGCGATCGCCGCCCTGGCCGAGCCCTTCTCCGTCGCCGCCAACGTGCTGGGCCGCACCGGCTGCGGCCCGCAGGACACCGTTCTGGTCTACGGCGCCGGGACGGTCGGCCTCACCGTGCTGCAGGTCGCCCGGCTGCACGGCGCCCGCGTCATCGTCGCCGATATCGACGCTGCCCGGCTGGAGCTGGCGCAGGCCCTCGGCGCCGACCGCGTCGTCCATTCCCGGCGCGAGCCGGTTCCGGCGGCCGTCGCGGCGGAGAACGAGGGCCTCGGCCCGAGCCTCGTCATCGACGGCGCCGGCATTCCCAGCCTGCTGGCCGAGGCGGTGGCGGTGGCGAGCCCCGCCGGGCGGATCGGGCTGCTCGGCTTTGCGGCGGAGCCCTCGGCGCTGGTGCAGCAGGAGGTGGTGCGCAAGGAGCTCTCGATCTTCGGCTCGCGCCTCAACCGCCGCCTCATCCCCGAGGTGGTCGGCTGGCTGGCGAGCGGCCGGCTCGACCCCGGCGCCATGATCACCCGCACCTTCGCCGCCGCCGAGGCGCGGGCGGCCTTCGACCTCCTGGAGACCGATCCGGGCCGGGCCGTGAAGGTGCAGCTCGCCTTCGACGCCTGACCTCTCAAGACCGACAAGGACGCATGATGGAACAGACCTGGCGCTGGTGGGGCCCCGCCGATCCGATCACGCTGGCGCATGTCCGGCAGACGGGCGCGACCGGCATCGTCACCGCCCTGCACGACATCCCGGCCGGCGAGGTCTGGCCGCTGGAGGCCGTCGCCGAGCGCAAGCGCTTCATCGAGGCCGATGCCGCGCTCGGCCTGCGCTGGAGCGTGGTGGAAAGCCTGCCGGTGGCGGAGGCGATCAAGCTCGGCAGGGGCGATCTCGAGCCGCTGTTCGAGAACTACCGCCGGTCGATCCGCAATCTCGCCGCCTGCGGCGTCGGCACCATCTGCTACAATTTCATGCCGGTGCTGGACTGGTGCCGCACCGAGCTGCGCGCGCCCCAGCCCGGCGGCGGCACGGCGCTGCGCTTCAACGCCCACCAGTTCGCCGCCTTCGACTGCCTGATGCTGCAGCGCCCCGGTGCCGAGGCCGATCATGCGCCCGAGGTGCTGGCGCGCGGACGCGCCTGGTTCGCCGCGGCGAGCGAGGACGACAGGCGCACGCTGCTCGCCACCATCATGGCTGGCCTGCCCGGCGCCTTCGACCGCTACGACATCCCGCAGCTCAGGACGATGCTGCAGCGCTTCGACGGCATCGGCCGGGCCGGGCTTCTCGCCAACCTCGTGCGCTTCCTGGAAGCGGTGGTGCCGACCGCCGAGGCGGTGGGCGTGCGTCTCGCCATCCACCCCGACGATCCGCCGCGCCCGCTGCTCGGCCTGCCCCGGATCGTCGGCACCGAGGCCGACATCTCGGCCCTGCTGGCGGCGGTCGACTCGCCCGCCAGCGGCCTGACGCTGTGCTCCGGCTCGCTCGGCGCCGGGGCGGGCAACGACGTGCCCGCCATCGCCCGCCGCTTTGCCGGGCGCATCCATTTCGCCCATCTGCGCAATGTCGCCAAGGAGCCGGACGGCTCGTTCATGGAGGCCGAGCATCTCGGCGGCGACACCGACATGGTCGCCGTGGTGACGACGCTGCTCGAGGAGCAGGACCGGCGCCGGCGCGCGGGCGCGGCACGCTGGCGCATCCCCTTCCGCCCGGACCATGGCCACGAGCTGATCTACGACCACGGCCGCCCGACCCATCCCGGCTATCCCGTCATCGGCCGCCTCAAGGGCCTGGCCGAGATCCGCGGCGTGATGACCGCCGTCGCCGCCTTGCGGCACCTGCCGACCTGAGCGGCCGGGCATTGCTGGACGAGTCGGGCGCCGTGGTCGTGGTGGCGACAGGCCGGCCTTTCGGATTGGGGGCCTTGGCGTCGCCGATCGTTACTTCCCATCGACGGACGCCATTGCGAACGTGCCAATCCGTCGATGCCGTCGTCGAGCGGATAGCGTGATGCCACATCGAAGCCTGTGAGCGACGCCGTGCGTGTGGACAATTTGTGGTTGTCGCAATTGTGTCGCTGACCTTGCGTTAGGAGGGCAGCGCCGGGCTGATCCGGCTGGGGCCTTTGGGGGGCTTCGATGACCGAGGGTTTTGGCGCGGTCCGCGTGCGGGCCGGCGTGGTGTTGTCGTGTGCCGCGGCGGTGGCGGCGTGGCTGGGAAGCTGGGCGGCTCCCGCTGTTGCGGCGAGTGTCCAGGCAGCGAGCGTGCCGTCGCTGCGCGGCGGGCCGGTGGGGCTCGCATTGCCCCCTTTGCCGGCTCCCGGCCCGATCGCGGGGGCGCCACGGGCGTCGGTGACCGGTCCGGTGAGACTGATGGCGCAGGCAGATCCGAGCGTGCCGGAAGCGTCGATCCCGCCAGCGACGCCGGGTGATCCGGCGTCGTCCGATCCATCGAGCCCCTCGGCCCAGACGCCGACCCCATCAGAAGACACGCCCTCGACGACGGACACGGCACAGCCGGCGGAGGAGCAGGAGACTGCTCCGGCTGCGGCCGTTGCGGCCGCCGCTGAAGCCGGCGGTGGCGACGTCACTGACCCGGGCGCGGCGCTGGCGGCCGCAAGCGGGATGAGATCGAAGATCCAGCCAGCTCCGTCGAACGGGTCGTTCACGCAGCGCATCCCGCTGGCGGTGCCGGCGTTCCGCGGCATCGAGCCGAACCTCGGTCTGGTCTACGATTCCAACGCTGGGGCGCGGGCCGGCGGCTGGTGGGCTGGCTTTGCCGGTGTCGGCATGCGGGTGTCGGGCCTGTCGGACATCACCCGCATCACCCATGGTGGCGGCACGCCGCGCTTCGACGACGCGCTCGATGTCTTCGCGCTGGATGGGGACGAGTTGGTGGCCTGCACGGCTGATATGACCAGCCCGGCGTGCACCACGGGCACAACCGGCACGGGCGTGACCACCTACGCCACGCGTGTGGAAAGCTTCGCGCGCATCAAGCGCACAGTGGATGGGGCGAGCGGGGCGAGCACCTGGACGGTGACGGGCCTGGACGGGACGGTGTCGACTTATGCCTCGGTCTCGACGTCGGGCTGGGGCGGTGTGGCCGATGCAGATCTGCCGAAGCTTGCGACGCAGGCGCGCTGGCTGTTGCAGAGCGTGGCTGACACGCATGGCAACCGTGTCGACTATGCTTATGCCTGCACCACTCTGCCGGTGTGCTGGCCGACGAGCATCCAATACGTCAACAACGGCGAGGTGGCGCCGGTTGCGACCATCACCTTCAATCGGGAGACGGCGCCGGCGAGCGCCGTGCTGATTCTGGCCAATGGCGGGGTGATGGCGCCGGCGGCGAACGGAACGATCCCCTCGACGGAGAAGTCGCTGTCGAAGCTGGACCAGCGGCTGACGTCGGTGGACGTGCAGTTCGGGGGCACCCGGATGCGGGCCTATGACCTCGCCTATGAGCAGAGCCCCGCGACCGGGCTGTCCCGCCTGATCACGGTGACACCCTACGGCAAGGACGCCAGCTTCACCGGCGGCCACGTCACCGGCGGCACCAGCCTGCCCCCGACCAAGCTCGCCTATCAGGGCTCGGCGCCGGCCCTTACCGCGCCAAGGGCCTTGCCGTTTTCCATCTCGAACTACCGGGACTACCCGCCGCGGGCGGGGCAACCGTATGCGGATTTCCTCGGCCTCGGCGACCTCGATGGCGATCAGAAGCTGAAGCCCTACACGCAGCTTGTCGAGCCACCGGACGAGCCCAATTGCGATTCGTCGGGCCACGACTGCTACTACGCCCCGGCCCGTTGCACGCCCTCGTTCACCGCGCCCTACACTTGTCTGACGGTGACGCGAGAGGACTGCGGCGATCGCGGTATGATGAAAACCGTCACCTCGGTCGGGATCTCTCCGTCCGCGGATGTCGACGGCGACGGACGACCGAATCTCCTGTACTCGATGGCCGAATCGGTCAGCGGATGCGGCAGTGGCGAAAGCGTCAAGCGGACGATCGGGATCGACGGCCTCTCCGCCACTGGCACCAACGAGAACGATCCCCTGACCGTCGCGGGCTTCCCCGACATCGATGGCGACGGCAAGCAGGAGATCGTGTTCACGGACGGCAAGGTCCTGTCGAACTCTCCCGGCATCGCGGGCGTCACCATTCCCGTCAATTTGCGGACGTCCGGTCCTGCCGGTTTCTCAGTCCGGTACTTTTTCGCTGACATCAACGGCGATGGCCGTACCGACGTCTTGACCATGGGCCCGGCCACGGCCACCGGCGCGGACGGTGCTCCTCAGACGCAGCTGACCTATGCCTTATCGACAGGGACGGGCTATTCGCCGCAGCGGGTTCAATATGTGCCCGCTCTCTGGGTCTCCAGCGGGCAGCTGGATTTTCGCAGCCTGGGAGTGATCCAAGGCGACTTCAACGGCGATGGGCGCGCTGATTTCCTGTCGCTGTACAAGACGGCGTCGACGGACACGACGGCGACCTACGATGTGCGGGTTCTGCTGTCGACCGGGAACGGCTTCGTGGTGCAGACCTGGGCGAGCGGCATCGTGCTCCCGGCAAGCGGTCCTCGCGATCTGACGGCTCTTTTTTCCCCCGGTGTCAGGCGCGGCGATTTCAACGGCAACGGCCGAGACGACATCATCATCAGGCGCGACGACCAACACGCGATCCTCCTCCTCTCCACCGGTTCGAGCTTCAACGCCGTCCCGATCGAGACACCTCGAATCTTCTCGGTCCTCGATATCGACGGCGACGGTCGGGATGAGCTGGCGCCTGGAGTGATCCGCCGCCTGAACCAGTTGGACAGCGATGGCACGTATATCTCGCTGGCTGGCCCCTTCCCCGACCTGCTGACCTCCGTGACGGGTCCTTTGGGTGGGAAGACGACGATCGCCTACCAGCCCTCGTCCGGCGTGGTGCACGGTCCGATGCCGGGCATCCTGCAGGTGGTGAAGTCCGTGACGCTGAGCGACGGGCGGTCTTCGCCGTCGACGACGAGTTACAGCTTTGCGGGCGGGCTGTACAATGCCTCGGAGCGTCGGTTCCTCGGCTTCCGGACGGCGACGGCGGACCTTGCCTGCAACGCGGGCGAGACGGCGTGTCCGCGCAAGATCTACACCTTCCGGCAGGACCTGGCCTCGGCGGGCCGGCTGGAGAAGCTGGAGGAGACGACGACGGCCTCGGGCGCGCCGGTGCTGGCGCGGACGCTGGAGACCTGGAGCGTCAGGACCACGGCGGGCCTGAAGGCGAACTGGCCGCCGACATCCGGCACGGTGCCCGCGCTGACCTTGCCGTATACGGCGCTGAACACGGGCAGCGAGAAGCAGGCGTTGTTCTACCAGACGGTCACGACCGGCGGTGGGGGAGGCTCCCTTGGTGGGCCCCCGCAGACCACGACTATCACGACCGCCCGTCGGACGACGTCGACCCGCGTCTATGACGCCTATGGCAACGTGACGGGTCTGACGGAGACCGGGGACGCGGACGTCACGGGGGGCGAGCGCTACACGCTGACCGCCTTCACGCCGAACCCGGAGGCCTACATCGTGTCGGCGCCGAACCGGGTGCGGACCTATGCCGGGACCTCGAGCGCGGGCCCGCTGCTGGCCGACCAGGTGATCTACTACGATGGCAGCACGACGCTGGGTGCGGTGCCCTCGAAGGGGGACGTGACGCAGACCGGCCGGCGGCCGCAGGCCTCTGGCAGCTGGTACCTGGCCAAGGCCGAGTACGACGGCTACGGCAACAAGACGGCTGTCATCGACGAGGTCGGCAACCGGACGGAGACGGTCTACGACACGGGCACGCACCTGCTGCCGGTGGAGGTGCGCAACGCCAAGGCCCAGAGCGTGGTCACGACCTACGACCCGGGATGCCAGAAGCCGCTGACGGTGACGGACCTGAATGGGCAGGTGACGGCGTTCACCTATGACGCGTTGTGCCGGCTGACCGAGAAGAAGCCGCCGCTGAACGCCTTCGAGCGTTACACCTATTACAATGTCGGCAACCCGGCGACGCAGTATGTCGACGTGCGCAGGCCGGGCCCGACCGGGACGGCGACGATCTACACCAAGACCTACCTGGACGGCTTCGGTCGGACCTGGAAGGTGCTGGCGCAGGGGCCCGACACGGCCCGTGTGATCACCACGCTGACCGACTACACCGCGCGGGGCAGCGTGGCGCGGGTGAGTCGGCCGTTCTACTCCGGCGAGACGGCGCAATATACCAGCACGGCCTATGACGCGCTGGACCGTCCGGTTGTCGTGACCAACCCGGACGGCAGCGCCGCGAGCGTCGCCTATGGCGCCTCCAGCCTGACCGCGCTCTCCGGCTTCCTGACGGTGACGACGACGGACGAGCTGGGCCGGCGCAGCATCGTGCACACCGACGCCTTCGGGCGGACCGTGCGCCAGACGCGGTTCCTGGGCACGAGCGAGGTCAACCGCTCGATGGTCTACGACGCGGCTGGCCGGCTGACGCAGCTGACCGACCCGGCGGGCAACCAGTGGACCAACACCTTCGACAACATGGGCCGGCGCACCCAGGTGCAGGACCCGGACCTCGGCACCTGGACCTATGCCTATGACGGGGCGGGCAACCTGACCCGTCAGACCGATGCCAAGGGCCAGCAGGTGGCGTTCCTGTACGATCCGCTCAACCGGGTGCGCAGCAAGATCGCACGCGCCGAGCTGCCGGTGAACGACCCGGGGCGGGACACCACCACCTACGCCTATGACGAGGGGCGGAGCGGCTTCTTCAACGTCGGCAAGATGACGACCAGCACCAACGCGGCGGCGACGCTGACGGCGGACTATGACGTGCTGGGCCGGGAGGTGAAGAAGACGCTTGTCGTCGACGGGCAGAGCTACATCACCACCACGGCCTACGACACCGGCTCGCGGGTGCTGTGGCGGGGCCTGCCGGACGGGACGACGGTGGGCACCGCCTCCTCACCGATGACCTACGACCCGGCCGGCCGGCTGGTGTCGGTGCCCGGTCTCGTCACCGGCACGACCTATGACGCAGCCGGCCAGCCCCTGGTGACGAGCTATGCCAGCGGGGTGGTGTCGACGGCGACCTACGACCCGACCCGCGGCTGGCTGAGCCAGTTGACGCACCAGCAGGGGAGCGGCGGCACGGCGCTGCTGTCGCTGAGCTACACGCGGGCCTTGACCGGCCGGATCGAGGCGGTGACGGACCAGCTGAACGCCTCGTCCGCCGACAACTGGACCTACACCTATGACGACCTCGACCAGCTGAAGCGGGCGGCGAACGCCGGCAACAGCGCCTACAACGAGGCCTATGCCTACGACCTCGCCGGCAACCTGACGTCCAAGACCGGGGTGGGGAGCTACACCTACCCGGCGCAGGGCCCGGCGGCGGTGCAGCCGCACGCGGTGACGACGGCGGGCAACTATGCCTTCAGCTACGATCTCAACGGCAACATGCTGCAGAGCCAGCTGAGCGGGGTGCTCAACCGGGAGCTGACCTGGGACGGGGAGAACCGTCCGATCCTGGTGAAGAATTACTCCACGGCCGGGGCGCTGACGCTGACGTCGAGCTTCGTGCACGGGCCGGACGGGACGCGGCTGAAGAAGATCGTCAAGGCCAACCCGCGCGGCTGCTCGCTGGCGGCGAGCCAGCAGCCGGAGGAGACGACGCTCTACGTGTTCGGGGACGAGCGGGTGAGCTACGCCGCCAACACCAACAGCTGCGTGCCGACGACGCCGACCTGGATCACCTATCCGACGCCGGAGACCAAGCGCGAGGCGGTGCCGGGGCTGGCGGTGCAGAGCTACACCTTGCTCAAGGATCACCTCGGCTCGCAGCGCATCGTGGCGGACGGCACCGGCACCCCCGCCACCAGCTCCAGCTATGGCCCGTTCGGGTTCCAGCGGGCCGGGCTGACGGCGCCGGCCAACGCCACGCGCGAGAGCAAGGCGTTCATCGGCGAGCGCCAGGACGAGACCGGCCTCATCTACCTCAACGCCCGCTACTATGACCCCCGCATCGCCCGCTTCGTCTCCCCGGACTGGTGGGATCCCACTCAGGACGGGGTGGGCACCAACCGATACGCATACGCGGACAACAACCCGGTCAATGTGAGGGATCCGAGCGGACATTGCGATTGCAACGGCGAGAGATCACCTGTCGGCCTCCTGCTTGAGGTTGCGCTACGGCTACGGGTGTCAATCATCGCACCAGAGCTCGACAAGCGGATCGCGGTTCCAGCCCCCGATCCAATGGATGTTCTAGAGAGCCGAGTCTATTCAGGGCCTGGCAGTTTTGGGGACTGGGGACAGAAAGGTGCCCATGCCCATGCTCCTGGCTATCGTGGGAAAGGGGATGTCGAAGTCGGTATAAGTATCGGTCCAAACGGTGATATCGAGTTATCGCCAGTCAAAGGTGTATCTAAGCCGGGGAAAGATTTTGACGCGGCCGCCGCCACTGTAAAAGATAAGCTCGGTACGTTAAGTGGTCTCAAAGGTTTGCGTGATCAAGTTGAGGGGTTCCTCGGCAGTGACAAGATTGGTAGTTATAGAGATAGGGACCGAATACGTCGGGATATGGAGGCGATGAAGAGGGCGCTTGATGAGAAGATAAAAAATGCCGAAGAAGCCTCAAAACGAAAAGAAGATTCCAAGAAAGATAATAATAAAAAAGATAATTCTGGAAATGAAGGTGGAAAGGACGACAAAAATGACAAAAATGGTAAGAATAAATGAATAAAACTTCATATATAAGTCTTATAGACATTGCGAAATCTGGAACTTTTGGTCCAATTGCATTGGGGCAAAATATTTCCGATATCGGCTTTGAGATTCTTGGCCCGCCCCGGTATTGGGGTTTTGCTCAAGGTCCATACTTTTTGTCGTATATGGGCTTTGGAGATGTGGAAATTAGTTTTGAATCGAAAAACGACGCGGTTGTAGTTCGCTATGCGGAGCTGCGCGTGCGTAGAGTTAGAGGAGGGATTGCAAGGTTCACAAGGAGTTCAGATGGCAATAAGCTTCAGATAAGCGGGTTAAGTAGACGTGAAGTGACGTATGAATCAATGAAAGCTCTGATGGAACAACATTCTGTAAATTATTCTACAATATTTGATAAAAAATTAACAATTGATACATCAGAGGTCATGGATTTCCAAAATGGTGTGCAATTTTATTTTGGATTAGGTGCGGATAAGGCTCTGGAATTGGTTGCGATGTCGGAGCCATAGATTGCGCGACGAGTGGCGTGCACCCTTTGGGGGAGACGCGAGAATCAGGGACATTTCAGGGTGAGTGAGATGGACGGCGGTGATGTCGCGGCCTTCCATCTGGGCAAGGTTTCTTCGTACTCCTGCGGCGAGAGGTAATCGAGCGCCGAGTGGAGACGCTGGCGATTGTAGATCTGTTCGATGAAGCTGCCGATCCGGGTGCGGGCATCGACCCAGGATTACGGGGACAGTTTTGGAGTGCACCTTGTGCTCCGGCTACGTTGAGGCATGGCTCGCATTGCCCGCCTCGTGGTCCCCGGCCTCGCGCATCACGTGACGCAGCGGGGCAACCGCCGTGAGCGGGTGTTCTTCACCGAAGACGACTACCGGGCCTATCTCGGCCTGCTGAAGGCCTACCTGCCGAAGTCGGGCACTCGCCTGGTGCCTGATGCCCAATCATGTGCACCTGCTGGCCGTGCCCGACGGGCAGGATGGCCTGCGGGCCCTGCTCGGCGAAGTGCACCGGCGCTACACTGCAGGGATCAACGCCCGCAACGGCTGGACCGGCCATCTCTGGCAGGGCCGCTTCGGCTCGGTCGTCATGGACGAGGATCACCTCGTCCATGACGTGCGCTATGTCTGCCTCAATCCGGTGCGGGCGAAGCTGGTGACCCGGGCCGAGGACTGGCCGTGGGCGAGCACCCGGGCGCATCTGAGCGGCCGCGACGACGGCCTGACCGACCTGACGCCGGTGCGCGAGCGGTTCGCGACCTTCGCCGACGTGCTCGACAGCGGGGAGGATCAGGCTGCGGTCGCGGCGCTGCGCCGGAGCGAGAGGACTGGGCGCCCGCTCGGCTCCGCGGTCTGGCCCGCCGGGCTGGAAGCGACGACGGGGCGCGTCCTGGCCCGACGCAAGCCGGGACCGCGGCCGGAGTCTCGTAATCCGAGGACCCCGCCCGAGGTGTTGCGGATCCGCATCGGATTGCGGTCCCATGCCCCGCGTGAGGTGGTCCGACCCCGTGCCTTGCGGCGGTAGCGCTTGCCTGCGGCGCGGGGCTGTGCACTTTTATTGGGACCATTGTTCCCTTTGTCACTGCAATGCCAAGGCGATGGTATAGAGCTTTGCCAGCTGTCCTCTATGACGCAGGGGAATATCTTCCCACGGGAGTCTGTAGAATTTGCGAGTCGTGTTTTTGCATCCGGCCGGTGCTGGCTTTTCCGGGCATGGCAAACCGTTAGATGGTGGATTATATTCCTATAGTCGTTGCTGGCGCCGTTCTTGCTTGACGATGTGGCCCGCGTTCGCGCGGGCTTGTCACGATCCGGGCGGAGCCATGCCCGGCCGGTGACGCGTTGCGGCGCGGGTCGGTCCCGTGGCCGCGATCCTCTCTGCCCACGCGCGGCGGCAGGTCCGGTGTCCGCGCCCATCATGCCCCAGGGAGAAATGCCGCCTGCCTTGCCCATTCCTGGGCCGACTGGACGTTCGGAGATTTGGATGACACTGCCGCAATCGCTCAACAATGAATATTTCCGCCTTTTTCGAAGCAGGGATTTGGTGCCGGGCGTCTGGAAGTCGCAGCTGCGCGAGGCCGCGGAGGGCGTCTCGAGCCGGTCGGGCGCCCCGCGGTTCCGGGTGTTCAACCCGACGCTGGTCGCGATCGACAACGGCTATGCCATGGCCTATCGGGTCGTGGACGAGCACAGCAACATCCGGCGCCTGGCGACGTGCCGGCTGTCGAAAGCCCTGAAGATCGTCAAGAACACCATCACGCCGCTGTCCGATGTCGTCGACTTCGCCGGCAAGGGCGAGCTCAACGAGCGGGCCCTGACCTGGCATGCGGACCCGCGCTATTTCCGCCTCGGCGGCAAGGTCTATCTCCTGTGGAACGACGGCGCCAACAAGCCGGAGAACCACCAGTTCCTGCAGGAAATGTCCGAGGACGGCCTGCGCCCGGTCGGCCCGGCGCGCGAGGTGGTCACCGACCTGGAGCGCCGCTCGGTCGAGAAGAACTGGATGTTCTTCGAGAACGACAAAGGTGTCTGGGCGATCTACGCGATCGCGCCGCACCAGGTGCTGTCGGTCGATCTGAGCGACCCGGACGTGGTCATGTGCCGCAAGGCCTCCGAGAGCCCCTGGGACAGCGAGTACAATCAGTTCTACGGCGTGCTGCGCGGCAGCGCCCAGCCGATCCGCGAGGGCGACGGCTTCCTGACCATCGCCCATTCCAGCTACAAGACCACCAAGGGCCGCGTCTACCAGGCCTGTTTCTATCGTTTCGAGGCGCAGGCGCCGTTCCGCGTCACCGAGGCCTCGCGGCGCCCGTTTGCGGTGCCCAACCCGATCGGCGCCCATTTCGACATGCCGCGTCTCAACCAGGAGGTGCACCAGGTCGTCTATCCCTGCGGGCTGGTGCAGGCGGAGGACGATCTCCTCATCGCCTTCGGCATCAACGACGAGGTCTGCGCCATCGCCAAGGTGGCCCTGAGCGAGGTGCGCCGCAGCATCGCGCCGCTGGGCGAGGCCGCGATGGAGCCGGGGGCTGCACCGACGGCGGAGCCGCCGGGCGAGGACGGCCGGCCGACCCTGCCGGTGTTCTGGTGGAACGCCGCCGGCAAGAAGTTCGACGGCCAGTTCGGCAACCGCACCTTCAAGACCGGCAATTTCGGCGATATCGCCGCGGCCGAGGTGGTCGCCCGGCTCACCGGCGCGGGCATCCGCGCCCCGGGCAAGGACAAGCGCAAGATCATCTCGATCGGCTCGGTGCTGCACACGGCCAGGGACGGCGACATCGTCTGGGGCTGCGGCGCCAAGGGCACCAAGATGGAGCTCGACCCCTCGGTCAAGACCTTGCAGGTCCATGCCTGCCGCGGGCCGCTGACCCTGGCGGTGCTGCTGCGCGCCGGCATCGACACCACGAGGATCAAGCATTTCTTCGATCCCGGCTGCCTGGTGCCGCGGATCTATGCCAAGGAGATCGCGGCCTGGAGGGCCTCGGACCACTACCGGCCCGGCGGGCTGCGCATCGTGCCGCACTACCGCGACGACCTCCTGTTCCGGCGCGAATACCCGGAATATTCCGACCAGTTCGTCTCGGTCGACTGCACCCCGCTGGAGATGGTCGAAGCCCTGCTCGGCGCCGACAAGGTGGTGTCGAGCTCGCTGCACGGCATCATCTTTGCCGAGGCCCTCGGCATCCCGGCCTGCTGGCACGCGCCGATGGGCGGCGAGGACGAGCTGAAATTCTACGACTACTACTACGGCACCGGCCGTTTCGTGGTGAAGCGCTTCGAGACCCTGCACGATGCGCTCCAGGCCGAGCCCATGGCGCTGCCGGTCTTCGACTTCGACGCCTATATCGCCACCTTCCCACACAAGTCGATCATGATGCTGGCGGATGGTAAGCCGGCTACTGATCATGCCGAGTCCGATCGTCCCGAGAGCGCCGGGCATGCCGATGGCGCCCCCAGGCCGCGGGTCGACGGCAAGCCGGCTTCGGATCCGCCCGCCGCGGGCGTGCCCGCCGCCGTCGAGCTCGACGGCGTCCGGCACGACCTCGAATTCGAGAACTTCCTGCCGGCCCTGCCGGAGGGCACCTGGGCCTTCGGCAAGGAATCGGCGATCCGGACCTGCATTCCCGACACCAGGCCGGGGCAGCGCATCCTGGTGAAGCTGAAGCTGCAGCCGTTCAACTCGGACCAGTTCAAGCGTCCGCAGAGCGTGCGCGTCATGCTGAACGGCACCTATGCCGCGACGGCCGACTGGTCGAAGGGCGAGGAGGACGAATTGGACCTGCGCCTGCCGCTGGAGGCCTCGGGCGCGCGGACGCAGGTCGCGCTGTCGTTCCAGGCGCGCAACGTCCGCACGCCCTGGTCCCTGGCGGAGCGGTCCCACCCCTTCGCCAAGCACCAGATCACCTTCTGCATCAAGGACCTGGCCCTGGTGCCGGTCAAGGAGTGACGGCTCGCGCCTGACGCCGGGCCCGTCGCACCCGCGCCGGCGGGCCGGAGGATCTCCGGTCCGCCGTGCCGTCAGCCCGGTCAGTGGCGCTTCGACTTGCGCGAACCCTTCTTCTTGCGTGGCTCCGTGTCGGCGCCGCGGCCGGACTTGCGCTTGCCGGTCGGCGGCTCGGGCGCCATGGCCGCCTCCGCCTCCGCCTCCGCCTCCGCCTCCGCCTGCGGCGCGGCGGCTTCCGGCGCCGGCTGCGCCTCGCCCTCGATCTCCGCCGCCGGCTCCAGCCGCAGGGCGAGCGCCAGGCCGCGCTGGGCCCCGGGATTTTCCGGGGCGAGCTCGATCGCCCGGCGGAGCAGCCTCAGCGCCTCGCCCGGCTGCTGGAGCTTGACCAGGGTCAGGCCGAGGTCGACGAGGTGCGGGATATGGTCCGGCCGGTTGTGCAGCGCCTGCCGGAAATGCACCACCGCCTGCACGTATTGCCGGAGGTCGCGATAGCCGCCGCCGGCCAGCCAATCCGCATCGACGGGCGCGGCCCAGGCCCGCGCCGCGGCGGCGAAGGCCTCCAGCGCCGCCTCCGTTCGGCCGAGCTGCAGCAGCACCCGCCCGCGCTGCTGCAGCACCCTGGCGTTCTCCGGCTGGTGCGTCCGGGTCCGGTCGAGCAGCGCCAGGGCGTCGTCCGGGGCGCCGCGCCTGGCCAGCAGCTTGGCGGCGTCGATCACGGCATCCGCCAGGTCCGGCGCCATCTCGGCGGCGGTGAGGAACGCCGTCTCGGCTTCGGGCAGGCGCCCGACGGCGCCGAGGGCCCGGCCATAGGCGTGGAAGGCCCTGGCGCTGCCGCCCGGCATCGTGGCCAGCGGGGCCAGGACGCCGACGGCCTCCTCGCTGCGCCTGGCGGCGATCAGCGCCCTGCCGTGCTCGAGCCCGATCTCCGCATGGCCCGGCGCCAGCGCCGCCGCCCTGGCCAGGGCGGCGACCGCCTCGTCGAGGCGCCTCGCCCGCAGCAGCGCCAGGCCGAGCCGCAGCTGCGCGTCGGCGTCATCCGGCCGTCCGGCCGCGGCGGTGAAGAGGACGTCGAGGTCGTTCGGCCCCGGGCGGTGCGCCGCAGGCAAGGCCGCGGCGGTGGGGGCGGCACCGTTCACGCCGGCATCGTGGGCCTGCGCCGCCGCGCCGTGCGAATCGAGCCCGGCATCCCCGGCTGGCAGATGGAGGTCTCCTGCCGGGGGAGCCTCGGCGAGGCCGACATCCCCGGAGCGGGCCTTCTTCGTGCGGGGTCTCTTCATGCCAACGATCCTGTCGCTTGGGTTGGATTGGGTGGTCGGGCAGCGCAGCCACGCCACCGGCGGGAGGAATTCTGTCTCGGCAGCCGTATGCCTCTCGATTCCGGCGGAAAGAATGCGTCGGGATCGCGCCGGGATTATGGGCCCGATCGGCACGGCCGTCTGCCGGCACGGTTGCGGCGCCGTCGCGCTGCCCGGCCCCCGCAGGCAGCATGCGCCTCGCCCCAGGCGGAGAGGTCGAATGGACCGACAACCATGCCCCCAGTCTTGACCACGCGTCTGACACGCAAGTGACGTGCCATCGGCGCGGCTCCGCCGCTTCGACGGCCGCTCAAGCCGTGGCCGACGCGGTGTCCGGGCTCGCGCTGTCCAGCGCCTCGCGCAGCTTGCGCATGCCCTGCTCCGTCTCGGCCGCGGTGCAGGCGGCATAGCCGAGCACCAGTCCGTGCCGGGGCGAGCCCTGGCGATAATGCTTGGAAAGGGGCGAGACGTTGACGCCCAGGCGCTGCGCGGCCTCGGCCACGCGCCGGTCGTCCAGCGGCTGGTCGAAGAAGCCGACCACCTGGATGCCCGCCTCGCCGGAAAGCAGGGTCAGCCGCCCGGCGAGCTGCGCCTCGCATGCGGCCTGGAATGCCAGGCGCCGCTCGGCGTAGACGCGTCGCATGCGCTTGAGATGGCGCGCCATCAGGCCCTCGTTCATGAAGTCGGCGAGCGCCGCCTGCAGCAGCAGCGGCGCGAACTGGCCCGTGGTGCTGAGCGCATGGGGGATGCGCGCGCACAGCGCCGCCGGCAGCACCATGTAGCCGAGCCGCAGCGCCGGGAACAGGATCTTGGCGAAGGTGCCGACATAGATCACCCGTCCGGCGCGGTCGCTGCCCTGCATCGCCGGGACGGGCCGGCCCTGGAACCGGTACTCGCCGTCGAAATCGTCCTCGATCACCCAGGCGTCGCAGCGCTCGGCGATCTCCAGGAGGCGCAGGCGCTGCTCCACCCGCATGGTGATGCCGAGCGGGTATTGGCACGCCGGCGTCACATAGATCAGGCGCGGCGTCACCGGCGGCGGCTCGAGCTGCCATCCCTCCAGCCCGACGGTCAGGCCGGCCAGACGGGCGCCGGCGGCGACGAAGGCCGATTGCGCGCCGAAATAGCCCGGCTCCTCCACCCAGACGCTGTCGCCGGGATCGAGCAGCAATCGGGCGAGCAGGTCGAAGGCCGCCTGTGCCCCCGTCGTCACCACGACCTGGTCGGCGGTGCACCGCACGCCGCGCCCCGTCCTGAGATAGGAGGCGATGGCTTCCCGCAGGGCCGGCAGGCCCGCGACATGGTAGGTGCCGAACAGCGTCTCGCCGGCGAAGCCCGCACGCCGGGCGAGCAGCCGGCTCCAGACGCCGAAGGGGAAGGCGCGGGCATCGGGCATGCCGGGATGGAAGGCGATCTGGCCGGGCGTGCCGTGATGGACCGGCTGGCGCATCATCGTCTCGCCCCGCCGCGACAGGGGACGGTCGGCGCTGCCCGCCGGCGCCCGCGCCTGCACCGCCGGGCCGGCAGGCAGCTCCACCACCACGGGGCGGGCGCCGGCGCGGCTGAGCAGATAGCCCTCGGTCGCGAGCTGGTCATAGGCCGCCACCACGGTGTTGCGGGCGATGGCGAGGTCGGCGGCAAGATCGCGCGTCGAGGGCAGCTCGGAGCCGGCCGGCAGCGTATGCTCGGCGATCAGGGCGGCCAGCGCCCGATAGAGCTGGCGGTGCAGCGGCTCGCCGCGCGTGCGGTCGAGGGCGAGGGCATCCAACGCGAAGGCCTGGCGCATGGTCCATCCCCGTGGGTCGCCGCCCAATCTGGACTCCGGCGCCGCCGCGGTCCAGCCGAATGCGCGCAGGGCGCGAAACAGGCCCTTTCATTTTTCCGCAGACTGGCTCTCGCGGAGGATACAGCGCGGCGTAGGATCCGGCCGGGATCGAGGACATCCCACGCGATTTGCCGAGACCTCGATGTCTTTCGGGGCGCGCGGGCCGCAGGTGCCTGCGACGACCCGCGGGGACGGCCGCCGCGCCGCTGGAGCGACCGCATGACCGTGACGCTGGGCATCAATCCGATCACCTGGACCAATGACGACGACCCGTCGCTGGGCGGCGACACGCCGCTCGAGCAATGCCTCTCCGAGACCCGCCGGGCCGGCTATGCCGGCACGGAGCTCGGCGGCAAGTTCCCGCGCGAGAGCGCGCTCCTTCGCCCCATCCTCGACGGCCACGGCCTGCGGCTGGTCTCCGGCTGGTATGACGGGCGCATCTTGGAGCGGGAGGTCGAGGCCGAGTTCGACGCCGTCCTGCCGCATCTGACGCTGCTCCGCGACCTCGGCGCCCGGCATGTCGTCTATGCCGATACCTCGCGCGGGCGCCACGGCGCCATCTTCGATCCGATCTCGCAGCGCCCCTCGCTCTCGGCCGAGGAATGGCCCGCCTACGGCCTCAAGATCACCCGCCTCGCCGAGCGCATGGCCGATTTCGGCGTGCGCATGGCCTTTCACCATCACATGGGCACCATCGTCGAGACCGACGCCGAGATCGACGCGCTGATGACCCGCACCGGCGAGGCCGTCGGCCTGCTCTACGACACCGGCCATTGCGCCTTCTCCGGCGGCGATCCGCAGGCGCTGCTGCGCCGCCATGTCGGGCGGGTCGTGCACGTGCACTGCAAGGACGTGCGCCCGCGGGTGCTGGCCCGCGCCCGGGCCGAGGACATGAGCTTCATGGCCGCCGTCATGGCCGGCATCTTCACGGTCCCGGGCGACGGTGCCCTCGACTATCCCATCCTGCTGCTCCTGCTGGCGGAGCACGGCTATGCCGGCTGGCTGGTGGTCGAGGCCGAGCAGGATCCCTTCAAGGCCCATCCGCTGACCTATGCGACCATGGGCTATCGCAACCTGTATCATCTGGCCCTGGAGGCCGGTTTCGAGGTCGAAGGTGTTCCGCCGGCCTGATCGCCCGGGCCGGGACGCCGTGGCCGGGCATGCCGGATGGTCCGGCGGCGAGGGAGCAGCGATGCGCGGGCACGGAGCCAGGCCACGTTCGGGAGGGTTCGGTCCCATGGGCGCTAACATAGGGCTGCGCGGATACAAGACAGGGCATTGCGAGCGGTATAGTGCGCGAAAGCCTTCCCCACGCAGCTGGGGAAGGTGGCCCGACGAAGTCGGGTCGGATGGGGTGTGGTCCGCCGGGCTCGCCGCCTGCAAACCCCTGCACGAACCGGATGTGCAAGCCGAACACTCCCTCAGATCTGCGGGCCACACCCCATCCGCCAGCCTTCGGCCGGCACCTTCCCCAGCTTCGTGGGGAAGGCTTTGGGCGGCGCCTCCTTCTGCGCAGACTATCCGCGCCCGGTTCTCGCCTCCAAAGTTAACGCCTATGGGAGCGGGCCCCCTCCGCCCGTCCGGGGCGGGCCGGACCGGGCCTCGCGGCGGCGCCGCGGCGGGGAGCCGGCCGTGAGCGCCGTCACCTACGAGCGCGTCGGCAAGAGCTTCGGCGGCTTCATCGCCCTGCACTCGCTCGACATCGCCCTGCCGGACCGCACCTTCCTGGCCCTGCTCGGCCCCTCGGGCTGCGGCAAGACCACGGCGCTGCGCATCCTCGCCGGCCTCGACATGCCGACCTCCGGCCGGGTGCTGATCGGCAGCCGCGACGTCACGCGCCTGCAGCCGCGCGACCGCGACGTCGCCATGGTGTTCCAGAGCTATGCGCTCTATCCCCACATGACCATCGCCGACAATATCGGCTATCCCCTCTGGATCCGGAAGATGCCGGCGACCGAGCGCGCCCTGCGCATCCGGGAGGTGGCGGCGGCGCTGGAGATCGACCGCCTGCTCGAGCGCCATCCGCGCCAGCTCTCGGGCGGCCAGCGCCAGCGCGTCGCCCTGGCGCGGGCGATCGTGCGCGATCCCGCCGCCTTCCTGATGGACGAGCCGCTGTCGAATCTCGACGCGCGCCTCAGGCTGACCATGCGCGGCGAGATCAAGCGGCTGTGCCAGCGGCTCGGCGCCACCACGCTCTACGTCACCCACGACCAGGCGGAGGCGCTCACCATGGCCGATCTGGTCGCGGTGATGCAGGGCGGGTTGCTGCAGCAGGTCGCCCCGCCGGACGAGATCTACGAGCGTCCGGCCAACCGCTTCGTCGCCGGCTTCGTCGGCAACCCGCCGATGAACGTGCTGCGGGCGATCGTCGGGGAGGACGGCCTGCAGGTCGGCGGCGTCCGCCTGGGGCTGGACGAGGCGCGGCGGCAGGCCTGCCTCGATGCCGGCGCGGTCGAGATCGGCCTCAGGCCCGAGGATCTCGGCATCGTCGAGCCCGGCACGCCCGGCGCGTTGGCGGGGGAGGTCTACGTCGTCGAGCCGATGGGCAACGAGACGCTGGTCGACGTGCGCGTCCGGGGCGAGCGCCTGGCGGTGCGGGCCGGCCGCGGCTTCACCGCCCGCATTGGCGCCGGCGTCGGCCTCGCCTTCGATCCGGCCAATGCCTGCTTCTTCGACAAGACCGGCTTCACGGTGGTGCATCGCGTCAACAACAAGAGGGGATGACAATGACACGCCCGCAAGATCCGGCCCTCCCGCTGAGCCGCCGCGCCCTGCTGCAGGGCACCGCGGCGCTGGCGCTGGGCGCCTCCGGCCTCGCCGCACCGGCGCCGGCTGCGGCCGCGGCCGGCAAGGTGGTCGTCGGCGCCTTCGCCGACGGCGGCCTGACGCCGTTCAAGCAGACGATCATTCCGCTGGCCAAGGCGGAAGGCTTCGACATCGAGTTCCTCGAGGACGAATACGGCGTCACCCTGGAAAAATGGTTCGCGGACGCCAAGAGCGGCGCCGGCCAGTACGATCTCTACCTGCTCGACGATCCCTGGGTGCCGCAATTCGGCGCCGCCGATCTCCTGGAGGACCTCGGCGCCGGCGGCGTCGACGGCGCGGACAAGGACTGGATCGGCCCGATGATCGACATGGGCTATTGGCCGCCGCGCCAGGGCCCGCGGGTCAAGGGGTTCGAGACGGCGGCGCCGAAGCTGGTCTGTGTGCCCTTCGTCGGCGACCTCCAGACCCTGACCTATCGCACCGACGTCTACGGCGAGACGGCGCCCGCCACCTGGGACGAGATCCTGGCCAAGGGCAAGGCCGGCGTCGCCGCCGGCAAGATCAAGTACCCCGTGGTGTTCCGCGGCGTCACCGGCAACCCGATCGTCACCAGCTGGTATCCGATCTTCCTGTCCTTCGGCGGCCGGTTCTTCGACGACAAATGGAATGTCGCCTTCAATTCCGAGGCCGGCAAGGCCTCGGCCGACTTCTTCGTCGGCGCGC
This sequence comes from Labrys wisconsinensis, assembly GCF_030814995.1. Classification (GTDB taxonomy): domain Bacteria; phylum Pseudomonadota; class Alphaproteobacteria; order Rhizobiales; family Labraceae; genus Labrys; species Labrys wisconsinensis. The sequence continues at coordinate 192,907 of NZ_JAUSVX010000015.1, forward strand.
TCAAGCAGGGCGCCCCGCCCGGCGTGGTCGAGTTCGATTCCGACCAGGAGGGCGCGGCCATCCTCGGCGGCGATGCCGGCGCCATCATCCAATATTCCGGCAACGCCCTGAAGGCCGACGACCCCGCGCAGTGCAAGGTGGTCGGCAAGCTCGGCTTCGGCGTGGTGCCGAAGAAGGTCGCGGCCATCGCCCAGATGGGCATCTTCATCGCCGGCGTGCCGAAATCGGCGCCGAACAAGGCCAATGCCATCGCCTTCCTGCAATGGTACGCGAGCCCGCGGATCCAGGCCCGGCTCGCCGAGGCCGGCTCGATCCCGGTCAAGCGCAGCGCCTTTGCCGTGCCCGATCCCGGCAACCGCCTGATCCCGGTGGCGCTGCAGCAGCTCGACGCCGGCGCGCTGCCGCGGCCGCGCACGCCCGACTGGGCCAAGGTCGAGGAGCTGCTCGGCATCCAGCTCAACAAGGCGCTGCAGGCCGGCTCCGGCGGCGGGGGCGCGCTGGACGTGGCGGCGGCGCAGGTGACGGACTACCTGACCCAGGCCGGCTACTATCCATGAGCGGGGCGGAGCGACGCCGGGGCCGGGAGAGGCTGCAGGGGGCCGGGCTCGACCTGGCGCTGCCCTATCTCCTCCTGGCCCCCGGCGTGCTCATCGTGCTCGGCGTGCTGGTCTACCCGCTCTGGGACGGCCTGCGCGCCAGCACGCGGCTCTACCGCTACGGCTCGCCGGTGGCGGATGTGGGGCTCGCCAACTATGTCCGGCTGTGGAGCGATGCCCAGTTCCTCAATTCGCTGTGGGTGACGGTGCGCTTCGTCACCCTCTCGGTCGCGATCGAGGCGGTGCTCGGCTTCGCGCTCGCCCTGTTCTGCCTGCGCGAGTTCACCGGCATCCGCCTGCTGCGCACGGCGCTGATCGTGCCGATGGTGATCACGCCGGTGGTGGTCGGCATCGTCTTTCGGCTGATCTATGCCAGCGACGTCGGCATGCTGACCGCCGTCTCCGCGGCCTTCGGCGGCGGCGAGGTCCAGATCCTCGGCAACCCCACCGGCGCCTTCGCCGGCCTCGTCGTGCTCGACGTCTGGGAGTGGACGCCGCTGATGTTCCTGATCCTGCTGGCGGGGCTGCAGTCGCTGCCGCAGGAGCCGTTCGAGGCGGCGCGGGTCGACGGTGCCGGCCCCTGGCGCAGCTTCGTCGACCTCACCCTGCCGATGATGCGGCCGGTGCTGGCCATCGCCATCGTGCTGCGGACCATCGACGCCTTCGGCACCTTCGACCAGGTGTTCGTGCTGACCCGCGGCGGGCCGGGGGAGGCGACGCGGCTGGTGTCGCTCTACGGCTACGACACCGCCTTCAAGTTCCAGCAGACCGGCTATGCCGCGGCGATGTTCGTCACGATCGGCCTGATCGTGCTCGCCTTCGCGCTGGCCGCGGTGCGGCTGCTGCGCCGGATCGAACCGTCATGAGGGAGAGGATCGCGCGGGCCTTCGTCGTCGTGCTGGTGCTGGGGATCGTGTTCCTGCCGATCTACTGGATGGTGTCGACGTCGCTGAAGTCGAACAAGGAGATCACCCAGGAGGCGACGCTCTATCCGCACGCGCCGTCCCTCGACAACTACCTGCATCTCTTCGCCGAGAAGCAGTTCGGCGCCTATCTCGCCAACTCGCTGGTGGTCACCGGCGCCTCGGTCGTCGTCGCCCTGGCGGTCGGCACGCTCGGCGCCTATGCGATCGCGCGGTTTCGGCTGCGCTTCGGCCTGGAGCGCCGGGTCGGCCTCGCCCTCCTGACGTTGCGCATCGTCCCGCCGGTGGTGATCCTGGTCCCGGTCTACCTCCTGATGCTGCAGCTCCGGCTGCTCGACACCTGGCTCGGCCTCGTCCTGACCTACACCGCCTTCAACATCACCTTCTGCGTCTGGACGATGGAGAGCTTCTTCCGCGAGATCCCGGCGGACCTGGAGGAGGCGGCCATGGTCGACGGCGATTCCCGCTTCGGCGCGTTCCTGCGCATCGCCCTGCCGCTGGCCGCGCCGGGCCTGACCGCGACGGCGATCTTCGCGGTGATCATCACCTTCAACGAGTTCCTGTTCGCTCTCGCCCTGACGGCGACGCCGCGGGCGATGACCATGCCGCGCGGCACCGCCACGCTGATCGGGCGCATCGACACGGACTGGGCCTCGATGGCGGCGGCCGGCGTGCTCGGTGCCCTGCCGATCGTGATCTTCGCCCTCATCGTGCAGCGCCACCTCGTGCGCGGCATGACCATGGGGGCGGTCAAATGACGGGCCGCCCCGAAGGGCGGCAAGAGGATGCCATGCTCGATGTCTGCCTGTTCGGCGCCGGCCTGATCGGCTCGGTCCACGCGGTGAACCTGGCGCGCCACCCGCGGGTGCGTCTGCGCTACGTCGTCGACCCCCGGCCCGAGGCCGCCGCGCGCATCGCCGCGCAGACCGGCGCCACCGTCGCCGATGCCGCGACCGCGCTGGACGACCCGGCCGTCGGCGCGGTCATGATCGCCTCGGCGACGCGCAGCCACGCCGACCTCGCCGCCGCGGCGGCCGCCCGCGGCAAGGCGATCTTCTGCGAGAAGCCGATCGACCTCGATCTTGCCCGCACCGATGCCTGCCTCGCCGCGGTCAGGGCGGCCGGCGTGATCTTCCAGATCGGCTTCAACCGCCGCTTCGACCCGAGCTTCCGGGCGCTGAAGCATCGGCTCGACGCCCGGGAGATCGGCAGCGTCGAGCAGGTGATCATCACCAGCCGCGATCCCGAGCCGGAGACCGAGGAGGCCCTGGCCGCCGGCGGCGGCGTCTTCCGGGAGATGACCATCCACGATTTCGACATGGCCCGCCACCTCCTGGGCGAGGAGCCGGTGGCGCTGTTCGCCACCGGCTCCTCCCTGGTCTCGCCCGCCTATGCCCGGCTCGGCGACTACGACACCGCCATGTTCGTCCTGCGCACCGCCTCGGGCCGCCAGTGCCACATCAACAACAGCGTGCGGGCGAGCTACGGCTACGACCAGCGCATCGAAGTGCACGGCTCCGACGGCATGCTCCGGGCGGGCAACCGCGCCCCGACCTCGGTGGAGCACTCGGGCGTCCGCGCCGTCTCGACCGACAAGCCGCTCCACTTCTTCGTCGAGCGCTATGCGGAGTCCTATGCGGCCGAGCTCGACCATTTCGTCGCCTGCGTCGAGCAGGGGCGCGAGCCCGAGGTCGGCGCCGAGGATGGGCGCAAGGCGATGATCCTGTGCGAGGCGGCGCTCGTCTCCGCCGCCTCCGGCCGGTTCGAGCCGGTCCGCTACTGAGGAGGGCAGAGCCCATGAAGATCGGCATGATCACCGACAGCCTCGGCGCCCTGTCCTTCGAGGCCATGCTCGCCGCCGCGGCGGAGCTGAAGCTGGAGACGCTGGAATTCGCCTGCGGCAACTGGTCGACGGCGCCCCATCTCGACCTCGGCGCCATGCTCGACAGCGTCGCGGCGCGCCGGGACTTCGCGGCCAAGGTCGCCGACCACGGCCTTGCCGTGGCCGCGCTCAACTGTTCCGGCAATCCGCTGCATCCCGGGCCCAAGGGCGCGCTGCATCACCGCATCACCCTCGACACCATCCGTCTCGCCAGCCTGATGGGCGTCGACCGGGTGGTGATGATGTCCGGGCTCCCCGGCGGGCCGGGCGATGCCAACCCCAACTGGATCGTCACGGACTGGCCGCCGGAATGCCTGGAGATCCAGCGCTACCAGTGGGAGGAGAAGCTGATCCCCTATTGGCGCGACCTCGTCGCCTACGCCAACAATCTCGGCATCCGCAAGCTCTGCCTGGAGCTGCACGGCCACCAGGCGGTGTACAATGTCCATACGCTCCTGAAGCTGCGCGCCGCGGTCGGCGAGACCGTCGGCGCCAACTACGACCCCAGCCATCCCATGTGGATGAACGCCGATCCGCTGGCGGCGGTCCGGGCGCTCGGCCCGGCCATCTACTATGTCCACGCCAAGGACACCCGGATCGAGCCGGTGCCGGCCGGAATCGACGGCACGCTCGAGGCCCGGCCCGGCGAGCGCATCGCCGAGCGCAGCTGGAACTACATCACGCTCGGCTACGGCCACGGCGAGACCTGGTGGCGCCGGTTCTGCACCGCGCTGAGGCTCGCGGGCTATGACGACGTGCTCTCCATCGAGCATGAGGACGTGATGATGTCGCCGCTGGAGGGCATGCGCAAATCGGTGGAGCTCCTGCGCAGGGTGGCGATCAACCTCGCCTGAGCCCGATCGCGCCGGCCTGAGCGCGGCCCGCCGGACCGCCCCATTCGAGGTGTTGACGGTCGGGGCGAACTGATCTAGCTTTTTACGTGGGAATTTTTCCCACCTTGTGATCCGCAAGGTGCCGATGATGCGGAAGGCCCGCGCCGACGGCCGAGCGCCCGGCCGCGTCGGCGGGCGGCGCGGGGGTGCAGGGATCGGCGGCAGCCCCGGGGGGCCCGCCAGGAAGGATGGACGGACGACATGACGATGCTCCACCGTGACGGCGGTTCGCACGACATCAGCCACTACGGCATCGGCGATCTCGCGCGCGAATTCAGCGTGACGTTGCGCAGCCTGCGTTTCTACGAGCAGAAGGGCCTGCTCTCGCCGCGCCGGGACGGGCTGTCGCGCCGCTACAGCCGCCGGGACCACGAGCGCCTGGCCATGATCCTGCGCGGCAAGAAGCTCGGCTTCACCCTGCACGAGATCCGCGAGATGCTCGAGGAGAGGGGGCCGTCCAACGCCCGCATGCTGGCGATCGGCCGGGACCGGCTCCTCGCCCAGATCGAGCGGCTGGAGCAGCGGCGCGAGGAGATCGGGCGCGCGCTGGTCGAGCTGCGGGCCGCCTACGAGAAGGAAGCCTGAGCTCCCGTCTCCGGCGATGCCTGCAGGCGGCACGAGGCGCGGCGGCGCGAATCCTGTATAGCGCTGTATCGTCCCAGCCTCCGGCAACGGCACGCCCATGACCGAGATCGCCCGCGCGCTCGACCGCGCCATCGAGGACCTCCCCCTGCTGTTCAGGGGACCGGGGGGCGCGGTCGCCGTGCTGCGCGAGGGGGCCGTGCTGGCGCGCCACGCCTGGGGCTATGCCGATCTCGCCGGGCGCATCCCGTTCTCGCCACGCACCCTGGTGCCGGTCTGCTCGATCACCAAGCAGTTCACCTGCGCCGCCCTGCTCGAGGAGGTCGGCGATCCCGCGGCGCTGGATGCGGCGCTCGCCGCCCGGCTGGCGCTGCTGCACGAGCCGCCGCCGCGGATCGTCGACCTCTGCCACAACCAGTCCGGGCTGCGTGACTATTGGGCGCTCACCGTGCTGTGCGGCGCGACGCCCGAAGGGGCGTTCCGTCCGGCCGATGCCGCGGCCCTGATCGGCGGGACGCGCAGCCTGCACTTCCCGCCGGGCACGCAGTATTCCTATTCGAACGGCAATTTCCGCCTCCTGTCCGATCTCATCGAGGATCGCGCCGGCCGGCCCTTCGGCGAGATCCTGCGCCGGCGCGTGCTCGAGCCGGCCGGCATGGAGGAGGCCCGGCTCAATCCCGAGACCGGCGACCTGCCGGGCGAGGCCGTCGGCTACGAGGGCAACGAGGCCTTCGGCTACGTGCCCGCGGTCAACCGCATCCATTGGACCGGCGACGCGGGCCTCTGCGCCTCACTCGACGACATGATCGCCTGGGAGCGCTTCATCGACGCGACGCGCCAGGACGCGGCCGGCCTCTACCGCCGCCTCGCCGTGGCGCCGGCCTTCGCCGATGGCCGCCCGGCCCGCTACGGCTTCGGCCTGGCGCATCTGGACAGCGGCGGCGTCGGGCTGACCGGCCATGGCGGCGCCCTGCGCGGCTGGCGCAGCCAGAGGCTGCACGCGGCGGCGGAACGGCTGTCGGTGGTGGTGCTGTTCAACCATGCGGCCGAGGCGCGCGAGGCGGCGCTGCACCTGATGCGCGCCGCCCTCGGGCAGGAGCTGGCGTCCGCCCCGGCGGCCGGCCTCGACGCGGCCTGGGCCGGCGCTTATCACGACGAGGCGACCGGCCTGCTGCTCGACCTCGCCGCTGCGGGCGGCGGCCGGCTGTCCGCCCGCTTCGCCACCGGGGCCGACCTGCTGCGGTCAGGGCCGGACGGAACCGCCGCTTCGCCGTCGATGACGCTGCGGCGCGACGGCGACATCATCGACATGGAGCGGCCGGGCGACAATCTGCGCACCCGCCTCTACCGGGTCGAGGGGCCGGTACGGCCCGACATCGCCGGGCGCTTCCATGCCGCCGAGCTCGGGGCGACACTCACCGTCACGGATGCCGGCGGCATCATGCACGCTGCCTTCGACGGCATGCTCGGCCGCGGGCCGATGCAGCCGCTCTATCCCGTCGCGGCCGACCTCTGGCGCATGCCCTGCCAGCGCGGCATGGACGCGCCCGCCCCCGGGGACTGGACGGTGCGGGTCGCCCGGGACCAGGGCGGCGCGGTTGCCGGGTTGACGTTCGGTTGCTGGCTCGCCCGCCGTGTTCGATTCGAGCGGATGGCCTGACGCGCCCCCGAGCGGCGGCGCAGGCCGCGCACTCATAGACCAATCCCGCAATCGCAGCCGCGACGCATCCGCGCGGCAGTGGCGCGTCAGCCTATGTCAATGATCCTTCAGAATTGACGTCTACTCAAAATTCTGTAATTCACTCTTCACAGTGGCTGCATGGCTGAGCCGGCACAGGAGGGCTGATCGTGAGCACGGATCCATCGCGGCGGGATGCCCCCTATGTCGCCGGGGAGACGGCGCTGCTGCTGGTGGACATGCAGCGCATCTGGCTGGAGCCGGGGCTCGACCCCTCCCATCCCGAGCGGGGCCCGGACCATTATTTCTACCGCCAGACCGCGGCGCAGACCGTGCCGAACCAGCAGCGCCTGCTCGCCGCCGCCCGCGCCGCCGGTGTGGAGGTGATCCACACCATCATCCAGAGCCTGACCCGCGACGGGCGCGACCGCTCGCTCGACCACAAGCTGACGCCGATCCATATCCCGCCGGACCTCCCCGAGGGCCTGCCCCCGGCCGCGCTCGCCCCGGCCGGTGACGAGATCCTGCTGCCCAAGACCTCGTCCGGTGTCTTCAACTCCACCAATATCGACTATCTCCTCAAGAATCTCGGCATCCGCCAGCTCGTCGTCGCCGGCATCCTTACCGACCAGTGCGTCGACATGGCGGTGCGGGACGCGGCCGACCGCGGCTATCTCGTCACCTGCGTCGCCGACGCCTGCGCCACGGTGACGCCCGAGCGGCACGAGACGGCGCTGAAGGCCTTCGGCGGCTATTGCTGGCTCGCGGACACCGCTGCGGTGGCCGCCCGCTTCGAGGCCCTCGGCGCGGGACGGCCCGGCCGATGAGCGAGGCGCCGGAACCGCTGGTCGTCGTCGCCACCACGGACCTCTGCGCCGTCACCCGCGGCCGCTCGGTGCCGGAGCACCGCCTGGCCAAGGTGGCGGCCAGCGGCATCGGCTGGGTGCCGGCCAACATCTCGCTGACGGCGCTCGGCACCATCGCCGATCCCAATCCCTGGGGCTCCTCCGGCGACCTGCGCATCCTGCCCGATCTCACGGCGCGCTATCGCACCGGCCTCACCGGTTCGGCCACGCCCTTCGACATGGTGGCCGGCGACATCGTCGAGCTCGACGGCGCGCCCTGGGCCGCCTGCACCCGCACGCTGCTGCGCCAGGCCCTCGCCGACCTGCGAGCCCGCACCGGCCTTGCCGTGGTCGCGGCCTTCGAGCAGGAATTCCAGCTCGTCGACGCGGCCCTGCCGGAGGCCCATCCCTTCTCGCTGTCGGCCCTGCGCCGCACCGATCCCTTCGCGCCCCGCCTGCAGGCGGCGCTGCAGGAGGCCGGCGTCGAGCCGGAGATGGTGATCGCCGAATATGGCCGCGACCAGTTCGAGATCGTCCACGCCCCGGCCGATGCGCTCGCCGCCGCCGACCGTGCCGTCGCCATCCGCGAGATCACCCGCGAGGTGGCGCGCAATCTCGGCTGGCGCGCCAGCTTCGCACCCAAGACGGCGCCGGACGGCGTCGGCAACGGCGTCCACGTCCACCTCTCCTTCCTCGATCCGGCGGGCCGGCCGGCGGCCTACGATCCCGCGCGGCCCGGCCGGCTGTCCGCCGCGGCCGGCAGCTTCTGTGCCGGCATCCTGCACCACCTGCCGGCGCTCACCGCCTTCTCAGCCCCGGGCGTCTCGTCCTATTATCGGCTGAAGCCGCACAGCTGGAGCTCTTCCTACACCTGGCTGGCCGACCGCGACCGCGAAGCGACGCTGCGCATCTGCCCGACGGTGGGCTTCGGCGGCGGCGATCCCGCCCGCCAGTTCAACATCGAGTTCCGCGCCGCCGACGCCACTGCCAACCCCTATCTCGTGCTGGCCGCGCTGATCCGCGCGGGGCTGGAAGGCCTCGCCGCCGAGATGCCGGCCCCGCCGCTGGTCAGCGGCGACCCGACGGCCATGACCCCTGCGCAACGCGACGCGCTCGGCCTCGTCCGCCTGCCCGAGACCCTGGCCGCGGCGCTCGCCGCGCTCGAAGCCGACACGGTGGCCCGGGGCTGGTTCGCGCCGGTGTTCGTCGAGACCTATCTCGGCGTCAAGCGTGCCGAGATGGCGGCGCTCGGCGAGCGCGACGCGGCGGCGGTCTGCGCGCTCTACCGGACGCTCTACTGATGGCGGGCGCGAGCCCGGCCGGCTGGCCGGCGCCGGTCGAGGCCGTCAACGAGGCCGGCGCCTCGGATTTCGTGCTGGTCTGCGAGCACGCCGCGAACCACGTCCCGGCTGACTATGGCGGGCTCGGCCTGCCGGCGGCGGAGCTCGCCCGCCACATCGCCTGGGACATCGGCGCCGGCGCGGTGACGCGCGCCCTGGCGCGTCGCCTCGATGCGCCCGCCTTCCTCGGCACCGCGTCGCGCCTGCTGGTCGATCTCAACCGGCCGCTCGACGCGCCGTCCAGCATGCCGGTGCGCTCCGAGGCCACGGATATCCCGGGCAATGCCGAGCTGACCGAGGCCGAGCGGGCCCACCGCGCCCGCCTCGTCTTCGAGCCCTTCCACGCCGCCGTGGCGCGCCACCTCGACCACCGCGCGGCCGCCGGCCGCCGGACGCTCCTCCTCGCCGTGCATTCCTTCACGCCGGTGTTCCACGGCCTCGCCCGCCCCTGGCATGCCGGGGTGCTGTTCGGCGAATCCCGCGCCTTCGGCGAGGCGCTGATCGCGGCTCTCGCCCGCGAGGCCGGGCTGAGCGTGGGCGCCAACGTGCCCTATGTCATCAGCCGCGAGGAGGACTACACCATCCCGGTGCATGGCCACGACCGCGGCATCCCGGCCGTGCTGCTGGAGATCCGGCAGGACCTGCTCGCCTCGGACGACGGCATCGCCGCCTGGGTCGACCGCCTGGCCGCGGTGCTGCCGGGCCTGGCCGCGCAAAGCTCGGCGGTCGTGCCCTGAGGGGCCGCGGCGGCGAGGTCCTCAGAGCGGCTGGCCGACGTCGATCCGGTTGCCGTCGGGATCCGCGAAGACGAAGGCCCGCAAGCCGAAATCCTCGTCGCGCAGGCCCTTGACGATCGCGATGCCGCGCGCCGTGCAGATGCGGTGCAGCGCGTCGACGTCCTCGACCATCAGATGCGCCACCGGGAAGGGTGCGGCTTCGTAGCTCTCCTGCAGGGTCAGGTGCAGCTCGGCCGCATCGCGCCTCAGGATCATGAAGCGCGCCGGGGTGCCGTTCTCGAAGGTCTTCGTGAAGCCGAGCACCTGCGTGTAGAAAGCATGCGCCCTCGCCATGTCGCGAACCGGAAGCGTCGCGGCGATCCGTCCGAAGCGGATGCAGTGGTCGAGCCGTTCGGTCACAATACCCTCGACCTGACAGAGTTGGGCATGGCTCCTCAATCTTCCGTTGTTCAGCTTGGAGTTCTTGAAACTGCAAGCTCATCCTGAGAACAAGACTAAGAATTGGCTCCGAATACGGTCCTGTCAAGCCGCGACACCGTCGCAGCGAAGGTGTGGCAAGGCGAGTGATCCGGAGCGAGATCGCTCGGCCCGCATGATGGCCTTCCCGGGAAATATCTTCGATGCAGATCGGGTGTACAGTCTCGAGTTTTTCCAATTCCATACAGTTGTTTGATGAGAGATGAGGATTTTATTGCGTCGTCATTCATGCGATGACGAGGCATGTCGACGCGATCGACTTTCCAGTCATGCAGGAGTGAGAGATGGATGCCGACCTGAATCGCGCCGAGCGCGTCGAGGCGGCCCGTGCCGAGCTCCGCCGGGCGGTGATGGGCGCGATCGGCGACGCCATGCGCCAGGCCGGTGTTTCGCCGATGACGGTGCTCGGCCTGGCCGCCATGGCGGTGGGGTCGATCTACCAGGAGATGGCGCAGGCCCATCATGGCCCCGGGCGCTGCTGCTGCGGCTGGGAGCCCGATGCCGCGGCGGACATCGAGGCCTTGCAGACCGTCCTGGCGGCGACGGCCGCACCGACGCCGGCTGCGAGCCTGCTCGGCATGCGCGCCATCGGGCAAGCCTGAGCGCGCCCGGATCGACAGGAAGACCTGCCATGCCCGATGGTCCGATCGATCCCCTCCGACGACGCCTCCGTCGATGCTATGGCATGGCGATGGTCGCCGGACGGGACGGAGCAAGGGGATGAGCGAGCGTGAGATCGGCTGGTCGACGGGCGGCGCGGCGCTCCGCCTCGGCCTCGACGAGGAGGGCGCGGGACCGGCGGTGCTGCTCCTGCCGGCGCTGAGCTCGATCTCCACCCGCGCCGAGATGCGCCCGCTCGCCCGCCGGCTCGCGCCTGGGTTTCGCACCCTCGGCGTCGACTGGCCGGGCTTCGGCGACCGGCCGCGGCCGCGGCTCGACTGGTCGCCCGACCTGCTCTCGCGCTTCCTGGCTGAAGTGATCGCCGGGACCGGGCCGCTCGCCGCCATCGTCGCGGCCGGCCATGCGGCGACCTATGCGCTCCGCCATCTCGCCGCCCATCCCGGCAGCGCCGGCCGCCTGGTCCTGGTGGCGCCGACCTGGCGCGGGCCGCTGCCGACCATGATGGGCGGACCGCGCCCCTGGTTCGCCCGCATCCGCGCCGCCCTGGACGCGCCGGTGCTCGGGCCGATGCTCTATGCCGCCAATCTCAGCCGCTTCGTGGTGGAGCGCATGGCGCGCGAGCACGTCTACAGCGATCCCGCCTTCCTCGATGCGGCGCGTCTTGCCGAGAAGCGTGGCGTGACCACGGCGCCGGGCGCCCGCCACGCTTCGGTGCGCTTCGTCACCGGCGCGCTCGACCGCGTCGGCGAGCGCGAGGCCTTCCTGGCGCTGCTCCGCGGCGCCGGCGTGCCGGTGCTCCTCGTCCATGGTGCCGAGACGCCGCCGCGCTCCCGCGCCGAGATGGAGGCGGCCGCCGCCGTCCCGGGCGTCGCCGCGGTGCAGCTGCCGCGCGGCAAGCTCGGCCTCCACGAGGAGTTCGCCGATGCGGTCGGCGCCGAGATCCTGGCTTTCCTCTCCGGCAGATGAGCGTGTAGATGGGAGCGCCGCCGCCGCGGCCCCGCCGGTTCCAGGACTCCCCCGCCATGACGCGCCCGATCACCTCCATCGAAGACCTGCGCCTCCTCGCCAAGCGCCGCGTGCCGCGCATGTTCTACGACTATGCCGATTCCGGCTCCTGGACCGAGAGCACCTACCGCGCCAACGAGGCCGATTTCGGCAAGATCAGGTTCCGCCAGCGCGTCGCCGTCGACATGCGCGACCGCAGCCTCGCCACGACCTTGCTCGGCCAGCCCGTCGCCATGCCGCTCGCCCTGGCGCCGACCGGGCTGACCGGCATGCAGCATGCCGACGGCGAGATCCTGGCCGCCCGGGCCGCGGCCGCCGCCGGCGTGCCGTTCACGCTCTCGACCATGAGCATCTGCTCGATCGAGGACGTGGCGGAGAACACCGACAAGCCGTTCTGGTTCCAGCTCTACGTCATGCGCGACCGCGACTTCGTCGGCAACCTGATCGACCGGGCCAAGGCGGCAGGCTGCTCGGCCCTGATGCTGACGCTCGACCTGCAGATCCTCGGCCAGCGCCACAAGGACATCCGCAACGGCCTCAGCGCCCCGCCGCGCCTGACCATCCCCAACCTGATCAACCTCGCCACCAAGCCGCGCTGGTGCCTGGGCATGCTGGGCACGCAGCGGCGGACCTTCCGCAACATTGCCGGCCATGCCAAGGGCGTGACCAACCTCTCCTCGCTGTCGTCCTGGACGGCCGAGCAGTTCGACCCTGCGCTCAGCTGGGACGACGTCAAATGGATTAGGGATCGCTGGGGCGGCAAGCTGATCCTCAAGGGCATCCTCGATCCCGAGGACGCCGAGCTCGCGGCGCGCAGCGGCGCCGACGCACTGGTCGTCTCCAACCATGGCGGCCGCCAGCTCGACGGCGCCCTGTCCTCGATCGAGGCGCTGGCGCCGATCGTCGCCGCCGTCGGCGACCGCATCGAGGTCATGATGGATGGCGGCGTGCGCTCCGGCCAGGACGTGCTCAAGGCGATCGCCATGGGCGCGCGCGGCGTGCTCATCGGCCGCGCCTTCCTCTACGGCCTCGGCGCCATGGGCGAAGCGGGCGTCAAGCTCAGCCTCGACATCATCCGCAAGGAGCTCGACGTCTCCATGGCCCTGTGCGGCCTGCGCGACATCCGGCAGGTGACGGACGCCATCCTGGCATCGCGGGGCGGGATGTAGGGGGCGATCCGGTCGGCCACCGCTATCCCCCGACCGGCCGCTCTGCCAGCGCCAGGGCGACGGCGGCGAGGGCGTGGAGGTCGGTCTCGCCGCCATCCACGCCCGCCAGCAGGATCTGCACGATCTCCTGGCGCTCGCCCTCGCCGAGGCGAAGGCCCGGCGGCATGCCGGCTTCGGCCTTGTGCAGGACCCGTTCGACGAGCGCCCGAGCCTCGGGCTCCGGCAGATAGGACATGATACGCTCCTGGTTCGCTACGGCCGGCTGGCCTGGACGGCGCCCTCGCGCCGGCCCGGAAACGGCCCCGGTCCCGGGGCGATCGGTCTTGCTGACATGGCGGCCACCCGGCGGCACGCCGGTGCCGGTCCCAGGGGGCCGGCATGTGTTCGAAGTTACAGCGTCCGGGGCGAGAGCCTGCCAGACTTCGGTCGCTGGGGCGCGAAAGCAGGTCCTGTCCGATCAGGACCTGGTCAAGCGACGGAGACAAGCATGAAACTGTCCCACCGTTTCACCACCCGCCCGCAGACCGACAATGCGCAGACCGCTGCCGGCGGTGAGTTGCGCGTCCTCGCCGAGGACGAGCTGGAGCGCGTCTCGGGTGGCATGCAGAATATCGACAATCCCTTCGTCAGGGCGGTTCTCGCCGCCGCGTTCATCACGCTCGTCCTGACCAAGGATCAATAATCCGCCGGTTGTGGGCTGTCCCGGCCCATGTGAGGCATGCCACCCCGCCCGGCCGATGTCGGGCCGGGTGGCGTGCCGAGCTCAGCCCTTCCAGTTCGCGGCCTTCGAGCAGGCCTTCTCCTCCGCCGGATGCAGCTTCTCCCAGGCGGTGATCGACAGCGTCTCGGACGAGGACATCTTGCCGTTCATGCAGGAGCAGTAGACGGCGATGGTCTCGGCGCTCTGGCCTTGGTCGGCATTGTCGCTGACGCACTTGGCGATCCAGGCGTCGTCATCGGCATTGGCGAAGGCGGGTCCGGCGGCGGGAACCGCGATCAGGGCGATGGCGGTCAGCAGGGCGGTTGCGAGCTTCATGGCGTATCCTCGGAGCTTGGAGCCGCCCGGCAGGCGCCGGTGCGGCCGTTGGTGCTGTCCCGAACCTTTGGGAAAGCGGCCGAGGCATAAGGCTTGACGTGCCCGAGAAGCGCACTTTTCTTGGGAGGATCGACCCGAATACTGCCCCGGGGCGGTTCAGCGCCGCTGGCCGAGCACGGCGTGGAAGGCGTCGCCGATGATGGCGAGCTTCACCGATTGCTGGGCGTGATATTCCGCCACGAAGCCGGCGGAGACCCAGAGCGTGGACTTGCCGCGCTTGCCGAGCCAGCCCAGGCTCCCCAGGCTCTCGGCCAGGCGCAGCTTGCGCGTGAGATGCGTGCGCGACAGCCGGATCCGGCTGCCGAGGTCGGCGATCGAGGTGACGTGAGTGGGGATGCGCTCGCAGTCCGGCGCAATCTCGCCCAGCCCGGCATAGAGCCAGTCCATGACGATGCCGCCCTCGTTCAGCCAGGTGAACAGCGAGAAGGTGGTGCCGGGCTCGCGGATGGCGCCGGACTGCATGAGCGCGTCGGCGATGCGCGGCTGAATCGCGGCGATCGCCTGGGGCTGCGCCAGGAAGGCGGCACAGCGCTGGCCGTCGTCGAGCCCGTCGAGCGTGGTGAGATGGGTGGCCAGCCAGGCGCAGATCATCTCCAGGCTGATCGCGGTCGGCTCCAGCGGCCGCAGCCGCCGGTCCGGCCCGGCGGCTGCCTTGGCGAGATAGCCGTAGTGTCCCATCTCCTTGAGGAAGGCGTCCGCCGTGTTGCGGCTGGCGATGCCGTGCGCCTCGACGGCGTCGAGGAACGGCGTCACGTGGAAGCCCGAGCTTCCCTCCGCGCCGCTGCCGCGGAAATAGTGGGCCAGGGCGAGATGGGCGATCAGCCAGCGCTGCTGCGTGGCGAAGACGGACGCGATCCGCGGATTGACCGCGTGGATCGACACCAGGGTCGAGGCTTGCTGGCGCAGGAACGCGGTAAAGCGCGGATGCCGGGCGATCGCCTCCGCGTCGAGGCCAGTCGGGGCGGACGGCACGGCGACATCGGGCAGCCATCTCTGCTCGGCGACCTGCTCCTTCCCACTCTGCACGCGATCCGTCCCATTCGGGTTCTGTTCCGCCCAGTCCTAAGCAGAAAATCCCGGGCCCGACAATGGTCCCGGTCCGGGAATGTCGGCTAAGACACAGAGATAATGCAGGATTTCCAGGCTCCGCCGGCGGGCGGAGTCCGGAAATCCGGATCGACGAAGCGAGGCTCGACGTCGCCCCCTTCAGGCGAACTGCATCGCGACGCTGCGCCACTTCGTGTAGAAGTCGAGGATCTTCAGGCCCTGCTCCGGCACGCCGAGGCCCGAGCCCTTCCAGCCGCCGAAGGGCGCGTGCAGCTCGACGCCGGCGGTCGGCAGGTTGACGCCGACGACGCCGGTCTCCACCGAGCGGGCGAAGCGATGCGCCGCTTCGAGGTCGCGGGTGACGATGGTGGCGCTGAGGCCGTAATCGGTGCCGTTCACCGTCTCGACCGCCGCCTCGAGACCGCCGACCGGGATCAGCGCCACCACCGGGCCGAAAATCTCCTCGCGGGCGATGGGCGCATCGGCGGCCACGGCGCCGAACACGGTCGGGGCGACGAAATAGCCGTTGTCGACCGGCGCCTCGGCGCCGCCGGCGAGCAGGCGCTGGCCGGCCGATATGGCCGCGCCGATATGGCCGCGCACCTTGGCGAACTGCCGCTCGTCGACCACCGGCCCGAGGAAGGTCGCGGCGTCGAAGGGGTCGCCGGCCCGGATCTCGGCGACGCGCGCCAGCAGCTTCTCCGTGAAGGCGGCCTCGATCGCGGCATCGACCAGGACGCGGCTCGTCGCGGTGCATTTCTGGCCGGCGCTGCGGAAGGCGCCTTCGACGGTGAGCATCACCGCCTTGTCGAGATCGGCCTCAGCATGGACATAAAGCGCGTTCTTGCCGCCCATCTCGCACTGGGCGCGGGCGAGCCGGCCGGAGACCTGGCGATAGATCGCCTGGCCGACCGGCGTCGAGCCGGTGAAGGAGACGCCGGCGATACGGGCGTCGGCGACGATCGCGCCGCCGGTCTCGGCGCCGCCATGCACCAGGTTGACCACGCCTTCGGGCAGGCCGGCCTCGACCAGCATGTCGAGCACCGCCTGCGAGCAGCCGGGATGATGCGGCGCCGGCTTCCACACAACGGTGTTGCCGCTGACCAGGGCGGGGCCGAGCTTCCAGCAGGCGATGGAGAAGGGGAAGTTCCAGGGCGTGATGGCGCCGACCACGCCGATCGGCTCGCGCACCGTGTAGTAATGCACGTTGGGCCGGCCGGACTGCAGCGTCTCGCCGGCCGGGCGCTGCGCCTCGGCCCCGTAGAACTGCAGCACCTTGCCGGCATAGTCGACCTCGCCGATCGCCTCGGCCAGCGGCTTGCCCATCTCGCGGCTCATCAGGGCGCCGAAGTCCTTGGCGCGGGCGCGCAGGGCGATGCCGGCCTTGGTCAGGATCTCGCCTCTCGCGATGGCCGAGGTCTCGCGCCAGGGACGCAGGGCGCGCCGCGCCGCCTCGACCGCTGCCTCGACGTCGGCGGCGGAGGAGAAGGCATAGTCGGCGACGATGTCGTCGAGCCTGGCCGGATTGATGGCGCGGTAGCGCTCGCTGCCGCCGGGCGCGCTGTGGCGACCGCCGATGACGTTGCGGACGATAGCGTTCATGACGGATCCTTTTCGAAGCGGGAAGGGAGGAGGGGCGTCACCGCCCGGCCTTGATGGCGTCGGCCACCTTCTCGGCGGCCATGATGGTGGTGAGCATGGTGTTGGCGCTGACGACGCTCGGCATGATCGAGGCGTCGACCACGCGCAGGCCGTCGACGCCGATGACGCGCGCCTGCGGATCGACCACCGCATCCGGGTCGTCGGCCCGGCCGAGCCGGCAGGTGCCGCTGGCGTGCCAGCTGCCGCAGGCGTTCTCGACGATCCACTCGCGCAGCGCGTTGCCGGAGGCCATCAGGCCGCGCACGCTGGCGTCGGGGCTGATCACGCTCTCGATCATGGCCTTGCGCGCCAGGGATCCGGTGCTCATCACGCCCGCGGCGATCAGGGTCAGGAACCAGTTCTTGCGGTTGACCGCGCCGAGCTTGCGCACCCGCTCGGAGAAGCTGGCGGGGAACACCTCGGCGATCACGCCCTTCATGGCCGGAGCGGAGATGATGCTCCACAGCCGCTTCATGCCGTCCTCCAGCCGCACGAGGTCGCGCTCGTCGGAGAGCTGGCGGAAATTGACGAAGGGCGCGTCGTCGGGGCTGGAGCCCGTCAGGCGCACCAGGCCGGTCGAATAGGGCCGGTTGACGCAGACCAGGATCGAGGCGAGGCGCTTGCCGAGCGGGTGCCAGGCGGCGCGGTTCGAGGGCAGGATGAACATGTCGCCCGGCGTGGTGTCCGCCACGCCGGAGGAGTAGCGAAAGCCCATCTGGATATGGCGGCGCATGGTCGGCGGCAGCCGGTTGCCGGGGCGGAGATAGGCGGCGAGCGCCACCATCGGGTGGTCCTGCAGGTTGGCGCCGACGCCGCGCCGGTCGGCCCGGACCGCGATGCCGTGCTCCTTGAGATGCGCGGCCGGGCCGATGCCGGCCCGCATCAGCATCGGCGGGGTCTGCATGGCGCCGGCACAGACGATCACCTCGTTCGCGCCGATCGTCCGTTCGCCCGCGGCCTCGCGCACCACCACGCCCGAGGCCTTGTTGCCGTCGAAGACCAGGCCGCGCGCCTCGGCTCCCGCCAGAATGGTCAGGTTCGCCCGGGCCCGCACCTCGCGGGTGAGATAGGCCCGCGCGGTCGACATGCGCGTGCCGTCGGGATTGTTGATCGACATCGGGAAGAAGCCGTCGCTGGGGTCGCCGTTATGGTCGCCGATGTCGCTGTAGCCGAAGCCCTCCAGGGCCCGGGCGGCGGCCTGCGTGAAGGGCGACCAGTCCTGGCGCGGGATGCGGCGGATCGGCATCGGCCCGTCGCCGCCATGCAGCGGCGTCGCGCCGAAGGTCATGTCGCGCTCGAGCTTGCGGTAATAGGGCAGGACGTCGTCCCAGGCCCAACCCTCGGCGCCGCGCTCGGCCCATCCCGCGAAATCCCAGGGCAGGCCGCGGAAGGCGAACATGCCGTTGATGCTGGTGCCGCCGCCCATCACCTTGGCCTGCTCGTAGCGCCGCGGCGGGGCCGAGCGGATCTCCGGGTCCATCAGGTGGACCTGCAGGTTCTGCCAATGATAGGCGCGGTTGAAATAGGCGACGATCGGATAGGAATCGAGGATGTCGGCCGGCTCCTCGCCGGGCGGCGTGTCCGGCCCGGCCTCGATCAGCACGATGCGGAAGCGCGATTCTTCCGAAAGGCGGGCGGCGAGCACGGCGCCGGCGGCGCCGCCGCCGATGATGGCGTAGTCGTAGGGGTTCATGTCTCAGCCGTGCGAGTGCCAGAGGGTCTTGCGGCGCACGAAGCTTTCCAGCCCCGCCCGCCCCATCTCCTTGCCGAAGCCGGAATGGTTGAAGCCGCCCTGGGGATGGCCGTAGCCGGGCTGGCGGCCATGGGTGTTGATCCAGACCGTGCCGGCCTCGATGCGGCGGGGCACGGCGAGCGCCTTGCGGGCGTCGTCGGTGTAGACGCTGGCGGCCAGCGCATAGAGCGGATGGTTCGCCATGGCGATGCCCTGCTCCTCGTCGTCATAGGGATAGACGGCGAGGACGGGGCCGAAGAACTCCTCGCGGAAGCCGACGCTGTCCTCGCCGACATTCCTGAGGATGGTCGGCTCGAAGGTCGCGCCGGCATTGCGTGTGCTGACGCGCCGCCCGCCGGTGACGACCTCGGCGCCGGCCGCAAGCGTCTCGGCGAGCAGGCGCTCGATGCGCTGCGCCTGCCGCTCCGAGACGATCGGCGACAGGGTCGAGCCGTCTTCCCAGGTCGGGCCCGGGCGCCGGGCCGCGGCGAGGCCGGCGACGCGCTCGATCAGCTCGTCGGCGCGCCGGCGCGGCACGATCAGCCGCGATCCCGCGGTGCAGACCTGGCCGGCATTGGCGAGGAAGCCGTTGGCGACATGGGTGGCGACGGGGCCGAGGTCGCGCACGTCCTCCAGCACCAGCTGGGGCGACTTGCCGCCGAGCTCCAGCGTCACCGGCTTGGTGCCGGTCGCCGCCGCATCGGCCATGATCCTGGCGCCCGTGGCGGTCGAGCCGGTGAAGGTGACCTTGCGGACGAGGGGATGGCGCACCAGCGCCGAGCCGGTGGTGGCGCCGAGGCCCTGGACCACGTTGAACAGGCCGGCGGGCAGGCCGGCCTCGACCGCGAGCTCGGCGAGGCGCGCCGCCGAGAACGGCGTGAGCTCGGAGGGCTTCAGCACCACGGCATTGCCGGCGGCGAGCGCCGGGGCCGACTTCCACACCGCGTTGATCAGCGGGAAGTTCCAGGCGGTGATCGAGGCGACGATCCCGTAGGGCTCGGCCACCACCATGCAGGTGTCATCAGGCCCGGTGCCGACCACCGTGCCCTCGATCTTGTCGGCGAACTCGGCGAAGTAGCGGATGGCGCCGGCGGCGCGGATGACGTCGCGGGCGAGGGTCTCGGCGATCGGGCGGGTCGAGGTGGCGGATTCGAGCCGGGCGAGCTCGATGCGACGGGCTTCGACCAGATCGGCCCAGCGGCGCAGCACCGCGGCGCGCTCCAGCGGATTGGCGCTCGCCCAGCCCGAGCTGCGCAGCGCCACGTCGGCGGCCCGCACCGCCTCGTCGACGATCGCCTCGCCGGCGTCGCGGATGACGCCGATCCCGGCATGGTCGGAGGGACGCAGGACCGGCACCTCGGCGCCGCCGCGCGCCACGCGGCATCCGGCGATGACGTGGTCGGCAGAAACGTCGAGCGTGTTGGGATCGAAGCTGTCGGACATGATGCCTCTCGCCCCGCCTCACACGCCCGTCAGGCGGAATCCCGCCTGGAACGGGTCGTGCGGGTCGAGGAGGAAGTTGAAGGTGCCGGTGAGATAGGCGCTGCCCGTCACCGTGCAGGTGATGGCCGGCGTTTCGGCCAGCCTGGTCTCGCCGGTGATCCGGCCGGTGAAGACGGTGTCGAGGATGCCGGCATGCCGCAGCGTGTCGCCGGCCTTCATCCGGCCGAGGCCGTGCAGCATCGCCATGCGCGAGGCGGTGCCGGTGCCGCAGGGCGAGCGGTCGATCACGGTCGGCGGGCAGACCACGACGTTGCGCGCGTCCGAGGTGGTGCCGTTGCCGGGCCCGATCAGCTCGATCTGGTAGATCTCGTTGATATGGGTCATGGTCGGATGCTGCACCGGCACGTCCTTGAGGGCGGCGCGCAGCTCCGCCGCGGCGCCGACCAGCTGCCAGGCCTGCTCGGGAACGAGGTCGAGGCCGAGATCGGCCGCCTCGACCAGGAGGTAGAAATCGCCGCCGAAGGCGATGTCGCCGCGCACCCGGCCGAAGCTCGGCGTCTCCAGCATCACGTCGCGGCGGTAGAGGAAGGAGGCGGGCATTTCGAGCGTCACCGAGACCGCGCGCCCGTTCTCGACCGCGACGCGGGCCGGCACCACGCCGGCCGGCGTGTCGAGCCGCACCAGCGTCTCGCCCTCCACCGCCTTGATGTAGCCGGCCTCGACCGCGATCGTTGCCACGGCCATGGCGCAATGGCCGCACATCGGCGGATAGGTGTCCGGCTCCAGGATGATCATGCCGATATCGGCGTCGGGCGAGCAGGCCTCGGTCAGCACGGCGGCCGGCATGTTGAAGCTGCCGCGCGGCTCGAACAGGACGAGCTGGCGCAGCTCGTCGCGGGTCATCAGGTCGGCGCGCTTCTCCACCATGGTCTTGCCGCGGATCGGGCCGAAGCCCGAGGTGATCAGGCGGAGTGGGCAGCCTGCGGTGTGGCTGTCGATGCCCTGGATGATGCGTGTGGATCGCATGGCGGCCTCAGGCGAGCGAGCGGATGGCGTCGGCGACGCGCGCCTCGGCCAGGATGGCGGCGACCTTGGCCTGCTGGGCCTCGGTGAAGGGCAGGAGCGGCTCGCGCGGGGCGCCGACGGGCTGGCCGAGCGCGTTCATCGTCGCCTTGATGCCGGCGTAGTAGCTGCCGGTCTTGAAGCAGCGGTAGATGGCGAACAGCGCCGGCTCCAGACGGTCGGCGGTGGCCTTGTCGCCGGCGGCGCAGGCGTCGAAATAGCGCCGGACCAGGCGGCCGGAGAGCTGGTGGGCCATGGCGACGACGCCGACGGCGCCGACGGGCAGGGCGGCGCGGATCATGGTCTCGTAGCCGACGAAGACCGAGAGCCGGTCGCCGACGCGGCGGGCGAGCTCGGTCACCTGCACGATGTCGCCGGAGGAATCCTTGATCGCCGCCACCGTCGGCAGCTCGGCGAGCCGGGCGACCTGGTCGGGGCCGATATTGACGCCGATGCGGCGCGGGCTGTTGTAGAGCATGACCGGCAGGCCGGAGGCGCCGGCCACGGCCCGGTAGAAATGATCGACCTCGCGCTCGTCCGGGACGGCGTAGATCGGCGGCAGGGCGAGAATGCCGTTGCAGCCCGCCGTCTCGGCCCGGTGGCAGAGGTCGAGGACCACATCGGTGCGCAGGTCCGAGACGCCGGCCAGCACCGGCACGCGGCCAGCGGCGGCCGCCACCGTCGCCTTGAACAGCGCGTCGCGCTCCTCCACCGTCATGGTGTAGAACTCGCCGGTGCTGCCGCAGACGATGACGCCGTCGGCGCCGTTGGCGATGTTGGCCTCGACCAGCGCCTCGAAGCGCGCGAAGTCGATGGCGCCGTCGGCCTTGAAGGGCGTGACGAGGACGCTGTGGATGCCCCGCCAGTCGGGATTGGTCATGCTCGGATCTCGTGTTGGTTGGATGAGGGGGAGGGGCGGGTCAGCCCATCAGCGGCTTCATCAGCTCGGCGGTCTCGTGGAAGCGGTTGACGAAGGCGCGGATGCGCTCGGTCGGCGGATGGATCAGGACCTCGCGGGGCGGGCCATCGGCGGCGATGGTGCCGGCGTCGAGGAAGACGACGCGGTCGGCGACCTCCAGGGCGAAGCCGAGCTCATGGGTGACGACCAGCATGGTCGTGCCCTCGCGGGCGAGGGCGATCATGGTCTTGAGCACCTCGCCGACCAGCTCCGGGTCGAGGGCCGAGGTCGGCTCGTCGAACAGCATCAGCATCGGCTGCATGTTCAGCGCCCGGGCGATGGAGACGCGCTGCTTCTGGCCGCCGGAGAGCTGATCCGGCCGCCGATCGGCGAAGCCGGCCATGCCGACCTTGGCGAGCAGGTCCATGGCGCGGGCGCGGTTGGAGGCGTCCGCCTCGCCCTTGACCGTGCGCGGGCCCTCCATGACGTTGCCGAGCACGCTCATGTGCGGGAACAGGTTGAAATGCTGGAACACCATGCCGATGCGGCTGCGCATGGCGTTGATCGCCTTGCGCGGCAGGCCGGCCCGGTCCTCGCCGCCGCTGCGCTCGAAGAACGGCTTGCCCTCGACCGTGATGCGGCCGCTGGAGGGCGTCTCCAGGAGGTTGACGCAGCGCAGCAGCGTCGTCTTGCCCGAGCCGGAGGAGCCGACCAGGGCGACGACCTCGCCGCGGCGCACGGTGAGGTCGATCCCCTTGAGGATCTCAACCGGGCCGAAGGACTTGCGCAGGCCGGCGATCTCGACCAGCGGGGTCGCGGCGGGATTGGGCTCGGTCATCCCTGCGCTCCCATGGTCTCGATGCGGCGCGCCAGCCAGGTCAGCGGCACCAGGATGACGAGGAACACGACGCCGACGGCGGTGTAGACCTCCATCGGCCGGTAGGTGAAGGAGGAGATGTAGCCCGCCTGGTAGAGCAGGTCCGGGATGGTGATGACCGAGAGCAACGTCGTGTTCTTCATCTGGATGATGGTCTGGCCGGAGAGCGGCGGGATCATCCGGCGCACGGCCTGGGGCAGGATGATGCGGCGCATCGCCTGCAGGTCGGACATGCCCAGCGCCCGCGAGGCGTCGGTCTGGCCGCGGTCGATCGACTGGATGCCGGCGCGCAGGATCTCGGCATAATAGGAGGCGACGTAGAGGCTGAGGGCGACAACGCCGGCCATCTCCTTGGTGATGTTGATCCCCGCGAAGATCGGCAGCGCGTAGTAGCTCCAGAGCAGCCAGACCAGCAGCGGGATGTTGCGGAAGAACTCCACGAACACCCGGCCGGGATAGCGCAGCACCCGCAGCCGGCTGAGCTGGGCAAGGGCGACGAGAAGTCCGATCGCCAGCCCGGCGATCGAGGTCACGAGCGTGTATTTCAGCGTCGTCAGCAACCCCCACCAGAGCAGGTGCTGGTTGGCGACGAGGATCGTCCAGTCGAACATGGGTGGTCCTCGGAGATGGGAGCCGCGTCGGCTTCAGATTTCGCTCGACGGGCGCCGATCCCCTCCCCGCAAGGGGGAGGGGATCGGCTGGCGTGGCGGGCGTGAGGATTGGCTTCTCCCGTGTCAGAAGCTGAACTCGGCGGGCAGCACGGAGAGGTCGATGCCGGCCTTCTCGAAGGCGGCGTGGAGCTTGCCCTGGGCGAGGCCGAGGGCGCGCTGCTGGTTCACCCAGTTGACGAGCCAGTTGGCATAGCCCTCGTTGCCGTCCTCGCGCTTGATGCCGATCATCGCCGGATTGAGCAGCATGGGCTTGGGCAGGATGACGACGCCGTTGATCTGCTTCTGCACCTGGATGGCGTCGAAGATGGCGAGGATCATCACGTCGGCCCGGTTCGCCTGCATCTCCAGGACGCCGAGCGGGCGCTCCTCCACCGGGATGATCTGGGCCTTGGGCGTCATCGCCTCGGCGACGACCTGCATGGTGCCGCCCTTCTGCACGACGATGCGCACGGACGGGTCGTTCAGCTCGGCCCAGCTCTTCTTCTCGAAGCCCTTCTTGGCGACAACAGCCCAGGCATCGGTGAACAGCGGGGCGTTGAGATAGTCGACGACGAGGCCGCGCTTGGGATTGGGGTTGAGGCCGAAGACCAGGTCGATCTTGTTGGCCTGGAAGTCGGCGGCGAGGTTGCCCCAGGTGGTCTCCACCGGCTCGACCTTGACGCCGAGCAGGCCGGCGATGTCGTCGGCCCAGTCCATGTAGAAGCCGCTCCAGTTGCCGGTGGCGGGATCCTTCACATAGCCCGGCTCCTCGCCGACCATCACGGGAAAGCGCAGCACGCCGCTGGCCTTGATCCGGTCGAGCGTCTTGTTCGGGTCGGCCATCGCCTGGGATGCGGTCAGGGCCGTCGCCAGGGCCAGCACCAGGGCCAGGATCGGCAGCGGCAGCAGTCGTCTCAAGAATGTCATTGCGGAAGTCCCCTCTGTTTCGCGCATTGTTGCGCTTTCCAAGCCCGGCCTCATCGGCACAGGAAGCCGTCGGGAAGCGGGTCGTTGGCTTCCACGATCAGGGTGGAGAAGCCGGACAGGTTGGCCCGGCCGGTGACGCGCGGCACGATCGCCGGCCGCCCGGCGACGCTGGTCTCGGCCGCCACCTCGCCGAGGAAGGGCACGCCGAGCACGTTCTCGATCTCGTAGGCCGCGCCCGGCCGCAGCCGGCCGGCGAGGGCGAGCTCGGCCATGCGGGCGGAGAGGCCCGTGCCACAGGGCGAGCGGTCGTATTTGTTGCGCTCGAGGATGACGAGCTGGCGCGGCCGCGCGCCCGGCCGCTCCTCGTGGAACAGGGTGCTGTCGATCTCGGCGAAGCCGAGGCCGAGGGCCGGGAGGCGGGCGTTGACCGCCTCCTTGATGCGGGCGCCGATCGCCATCAGCTGCGAGACGGCGTCGGGGACGATGGCGAGGCCGAGGCCGGCGACGTCGACATTGGCGTACCAGCCGCCGCCATAGGCGAGGCAGGCGCGGCAGCCCGGCGCGATCTCCGGCAGCGCCATCGCCTCCAGGCCGACGAAGCTCGGCACGTTCTGCAGCGTGATGTTCTCGGGCGCGCCGTGCAGCCCGAGCTCGACCTGCACCACGCCGGCCGGCACTTCCAGGCTGAAGGACGAGCGGCTGCCGAGGCGCCCGAGCGCGGCGAGCACCCGGGCATAGCCGATGGTGCCGTGGCCGCACATGTCGAGATACTTGTAGGAGGAGACGAAGATGGCGCCGAAATCGGCCTCGTCCGACTTGACCGGCACCAGGCCGAAGGTGGCGGCATGGCCGCGCGGCTCGTGCAGCAGCAGCGAGCGCAGCCGGTCGTGCTTCTCGCGGAAGCGGTCGCGCTTCTCGCGCACGCTCGCCCCGTCCAGGCCCTCCAGCGGCTCGATCAGCACGCGGGTGGGATGGCCGGCCGTGTGGGTGTCGACGACCCGGTAGGTCTGGCAGCCCTCGGGCAGGGCGAGGGCGAGCGCCTGCTCGCCGATGCCCGCGCCCACCGCCGGGCCGAGTCCGAGCGAGCGGGCCGTGCCCTTCTGCTCGAACGAGGCGAGGCGGCGCATGTCGGTGTTGACCCACAGCACCACCGCCGCCGCCTTGCCGGGGTTGCGCCAGCGGTGCTGGCGGGTCGAGTCGAAATAGGCGCTGTCGCCGGCGCCGAGCACCTGCGGCTCCTCGCCGTCGAGGGCGAGCTCGAAGGCGCCCTCCAGCACGTGGATCAGCTCCTGGCCGTCATGGGCGTAGAAGCCGTCGCTCTCCGCGCCGGGGCTGATGGTCCAGATCTCGCAGTCCATCAGCTGCTCGCCGACGGTGAGCTGCTCGACCGAGACGCCGGGCCCGAAGGAACCGACGATGCGACCCTGGCCGCGGCGGATGATCGGCCGCCCGCGGGTCGAGGTGCCGCCGAGCAAGTCGGCCAGGCTGTGGTTGAACAGGCGGGCGATGGCGGCCAGACGCGAGGGCGAGGGAAAGGCGACGCCGCGCTCGAACATGCTGAGATGGGAGGCGGCGACGCCGGTCTTCTCCGCCACCTGCCGGAGCGACAGGCCGGCCTCGACCCGCAGCGCCCGGACGCGGGCGCCGATGCGGTCGGTCAGCGGCTCGGCCGGCGCCTCCCCGTCCGGCAGCGCGGCGGGCGCCTCGGCCTGCTTCTCGGCCAGCGCCCGCTTCACCCCGGCGATGCCATAGCCGTAGACGCGGCGCAGCCGGCTGATCTCGACGATGCGCTGGATCGTGCCCTCGTCATAGGTGCGCCGCCCGCCGGAGGATTTGGCCGGCTCGATCAGCCCCTGCTGCTCCCAGGAGCGCAGCGTCGAGGCGTTGACGCCCGTGACGCTCGTCACGTGCCCGATCGAATAAGGCTTGCGCTGGTCGCCGTCCTCTGCGTTCACGGATATACCTACAGAACGTTTGCCGTTTTTAAGAACGAGCAGACCATATGTAGATATTTTGAACGCGTCAAGCGACTGCGATCGCCCTCGATGATCCGGGCGCAACCGCGGCGGGAATTGTTTCTGGCACGGCGAGACCGGCCGGCCCCCGAAATGGGTCTCTGCCCTGTGCGGAAGGGGCTGCACCGGCGTTCTTCGGTACCGATTTGTAACAGCGCGAAGCCCGTCCGGGCCGCGATGATGACCCATTTGCGCGGGACACTAGGCCGTCCGCCGGGCCCGCCGACGGCGTTCAGTCCCGGGCGGCCAAGAGGGGTTTAGTCATGACACGTATGGTGAACGGCCTGCTCGCGGGTTTGGCGGCGGCGGCCATTCTCGGCATCCTGCCCTTGTCCAGCGCCGAGGCGATGTCGCGGAAGGATTGCAGCGCCCTTTATCAGCAGGCCAAGACGGCGGGCACGCTCAACGGCATGAAGTGGAACGATTTCCGCAAGGCCAAGTGCGCCGATACGGCTGCGGCTCCGGCGGCCGTTCCGGCTACCCCGGCCACGCCGGCGCCGGCTCCCGCGGCGGCCCCGGCTCCCGCGCCGGCCACCCCCGCGCCGGCCCCGGTCAAGGTGACCAAGCCCGCTCCCGCCGCGGCCCCGGCGACGCCGATCACCACCGCCGAGCTGACCGCCGGCGGCGCGGCCGGCGAGCACGCCCGCATCAAGGAATGCGGCGCGGAATGGAAGGCCAACAAGGCGACGCTCCAGGCCCAATATCCGACCTGGCCGAAATATTGGAGCGCCTGCGACGCCCGCATCAAGACGAGCGGCAAATAGGCCGGACCCGGCGTCGGCTCAGGCGCCGTCCGGGAACACGTGAGGCGATTCGTCATGGCCGGCATAGCCGAGGCTCTGCCTCGGCGTCTTGCAAGAGACGGCGATGGAAGATCGCCTATGCCCGGCCATGACGGCGGAGAGCGCGGCGCGCTCGTCTGCGGACGACCTTTCAGGCCTCGGCGAAATCTCCGACGAACCGCTCGAAGATCGCGTCGAACTCGGCCGGCTTGTCCCAGAACGGCGCGTGCCCCGAATTCTCGATCAGGTGGCAGCGGCCCTCCCAGAGATTGGCGTAGCGCACCTTCGCGACGAAGTCGGTGTTGACGAAAGGCTCGTCCGCACCGTTGACCACGGCGAGCGGCACCTTGGAGGTCGCGACGATCGCGCTCTGGTCGTCGCCCCGCCCCGCGGCAAAGCTCTCGAACATCAGGCGGCGGGCCCGCCCGTCGGTGCGGGCGACGATGTCGCGCAGAACCGGCTCGAACGGCTCGCCGCAGGTGGAGCGCGCATAGGCTTCCACGTCCTCGGCCGTGAAATGCTCCTTGCCGGCGAGGTTCATGTGCGGGCTCGGCCGGAAGCCCAGGCTCACCTCGGCGGCCGAGACCGGCGGCGTGCCGGTGATCATCAGGGCGAGGAGGCCGGGATAGCGCGAGATCATCTCCAGCCCGATATGGCCGCCCAGCGACCAGCCGAAGACGATGGCCCTGTCGATGCCCGAAAGCTTCAGCACCTCGGTCATGGCGTCGGCATAGCCGGGCATGCTGTAGCTGCGCACGGGGTCGAGGGCGTCGCCGGAGGCGCCGTGCCCGGGCAGGTCGGGCGCCAGGATGCGGTGGCGCCGGCCGAGCGGGCCTGCCATCTGGTTGGCGAAGATGGCGCCGGACGAGGAATTGCCGTGGATCAAGAGGATGGGCGTGCCGCCGCCCTCCGTCTCGCGCACGGCGATGCGCCCGTGGCTCGTCTCCAGCGTGGTCTCTTTCATGTCCGGCTCCCATGTGTCGCAGGATCGTCGCAGACGCCTGCTTTCTCCGCAAGCTGCCGCTGAAATGATCTTTTCAAATCCGTCAGAATATGAGTATTTTGTCGACACATTGACTTCATGGAACGGCCGGACCGGCAAAGCCGGGCGGGACGAGGGGAGTGCGTGGCGACATGACGGACACGGGATCGACGACGCGGCGGCTGCGCCGCACCATGATGGCCGCGGCAGCGGCCGTGCTGATGGCCGGCAGCGCCTCCGCCGGCGTGGTCAAGATCGGCCTCCTCGCACCGCTGACCGGCCCGGCCAGCGCCGACGGCCAGGAGTTCCAGCGCGGCGCGCAGCTGGCGATCGACGAGGTCAACGCCGCCGGCGGCATCGGCGGCAACACCTTCGAGCTCGTGGTCGGCGACGTGAAGGACCAGTCCTCCGGCAACGTCACCAGCGCGGTGGAGCGCCTGCTGGGCGACGCCGACGTGCACATGATGCTGACCGGCTATGCCAGCCTGACCAATTTCGAGATCGACAACATGGCAGAGGCCGAGATGCCTTACATGCTGGCCGCGACCTCGCAGCAGACCCGCGACATCATCGCGCCCAACCCCGACAAGTACATGTGCTGCTGGTCGTGGACGCCGTCCTTCGACGCCTACAACACCGACGTCACCGCCTTCGCCGAGAACCTGGCCGCCGAGGGCAAGCTCAAGCTGGCGCACAAGACGGTGGCGATCATCTCCTCCGACAACGCCTATTCCAAGACCATCTCGGAGGGCATGAAGAAAACCTTCGGGGCCAAGGGCTGGACCGTCACGGTCGACGAGATGGTGCCGTTCGGCGAGGTCACCGACTGGCGCTCGATCCTGGCCAAGGTGCGCCAGAACCCGCCCGAGGTGGTGATCAACACCGACTATCTCCCCGGCAACTCGGCCTCCTTCCTCAACCAGTTCCTGGAGCAGCCGACCAAGAGCCTGGTCTTCCTGCAATATGCCCCGAGCGTGCCCGAATTCGTGCAGCTCACCGGCAAGAAGTCGGACGGCGTGATCTACGACCTGCTCGGCGGCTCGCTGGTCTCGCCGAAGAATCCCCGCGCCGAGGAAGTGGCGACCAAGTTCAAGGCCAGGTACAATGTCGAGAGCGGCACCTACGGCGTCGCCCTCTACGAGATGGTCAACATCTATTTCGACGCGCTGAGGAAGGTGGGCGATCCCGCCGACCACAAGGCGATCATGAAGGCGCTCGGCGAGACCGACAAGCCGACCGTGGCCGGGCGGCTGAAGTTCGACCCCGCCACGCATCTCGCCATGCAGGGCGACGACTATATCCCGATCACCTTCTTCCAGATCTGGGACGGCAAGCGCGCGCTGATCTCGCCGGCCAAATACGCCACCGACAGCTTCAAGCTGCAGCCCTGGATGCAGTGAGCCTTGGCGCTCCTGGAGATCGAAGCCGTCTCGAAGGCCTTCGGCTCGCTGAAGGCCGTCGATGACGTGTCGTTCAGCGTCGGCGCCGGGGAGATCTTCGGCATTGCCGGCCCGAACGGCAGCGGCAAGAGCACGCTGTTCAACATCGTCACCGGCATCCCCTTCGGGCCGGACCGCGGGCGCGTGCGCCTCGACGGCACCGAGATCCAGGCGCGGACCGGCGATGCCATCGCCCGCCTCGGGCTTGCCCGCACCTTCCAGCGCGAGACCAGCTTCGACGGCCTCACCGTGTTCGAGAACGCTCTCATCGGCGCCGGCTTCGGCAAGCCCGGCCGGCCGGCCCGCGTGATCCGCGAAGCGGCGGCCGAGGCGCTCGACGTCGTCGGCCTGCCCGACGGCGCCTTCGGGCGCCTCGCCGGCGAGCTTTCGGTCTACGAGCGCAAATGCCTGATGCTGGCGACGGCCGTGGCCATGCAGCCGCGCGTGCTCCTGCTCGACGAGCCGGCCTCGAGCCTGACCAAGCCGGAGATCGAGGCCTCGATCGGCCTGATCCGCCGCATCGCCGCTCGCGGCGTCACCATCGTGCTGATCGAGCATGTCCTGACCTTCCTGATGACCCTCTCCCAGCATCTCCTGGTCCTGAACAACGGCCGGGTGCTGGCCGCCGGCGCGCCCGAGGCCGTCATCGCCGACCCGCGCGTGGTCGAAGCCTATCTCGGCACCAGGAGGGCCAGGCCGTGAGCGCCCTGCTCGAGGTCGAGAACCTCAGCGCCGGCTACGGCCGGGTCGGCGTGCTGCACGGGCTGACCCTCGCCGCCGGCCATTTCGGCAATGTCGGCCTGTTCGGCCCGAACGGCCATGGCAAGACCACGCTGCTGCGCGCCGTCTCCGGCCTGCTGCGGCCGACGGGCGGGCGCATCCGCTTCGCCGGCGAGGACATCATCGGCCGGCGCCCGCGCGACATCGTCGCCCTCGGCCTGATCCACGTGCCGCAGGGCAACCGCCTCTTTCCCAACCTCACCATCGGCGAGTGCCTGACCCTCGGCGCCCATTCCCCGCATGCCCGGCCGCACGAGGCGGAGAATCGCGAGAAGGTGCTGAAGATCTTCCCCAAGCTCGGCGAGCGCTGGCGCCAGCGCGTGCGCACCCTTTCCGGCGGCGAGCGGCAGATGGTCTCGATCGGCACGGCGCTGATGAGCCATCCCAGCCTGCTGATCCTCGACGAGCCGACCCTCGGCCTCGCCCCCAAGGTCAAGGACGAGCTCTGCGCCGCGGTGCTCGACATCTCACGCGGCGGCGTGCCGCTGATCGTGGTCGAGCAGGACGTCGAGTTCCTGCTCGAGCTCAGCGGGCACCTCTACCTCGTCAACCACGGCGAGGTCGCCGCCGAGATCAAGCCGGGCGAGAGCATGGATCACGGCGAGATCATGCGCATGTATTTCGGTCACGAGCGGCAGCCATGAGGATGCGCGGATGAGCACGTTCGGCGATATCCTGTTCGGCGGCCTGTTCCAGGGCTCGCTCTACGCCATGATGGCGGTCGGCCTGGCGCTGATCTGGACCACCATCGGCGTGTTCAACTTCGGCCACGGCGTGTTCATGATGCTGGGCGCCTATCTCGCCTGGCAGCTCGCCGCCTGGGGCCTGCCCTTCGCGCTCGCCCTGCCGCTCGCGGTCGCCGCCATGGCGGGCGTCGGCTGGGCCCTGCAGGCGGCGGTGGTGCGCCCGCTGATCGGCCGGCCCAACATCGTGCTCGTCGTCGTCATCACCACCCTCGCCGCCGCCTCGCTGATCGAGAACGGCGCCCTGACGCTGTGGGGGCCGCGCTCCAAGCAGGTGCCGCCGCTGATCGACGGCAATGTCGTCGTCGCCGGCCTCGGCGTCTCCCTGCACCAGATCGCCATCATCGTGGTGACGCCGCTGGTGCTCTGCGCCCTCTGGCTGTTCCTCAACCGCACCCGCCTCGGCCTGGCGCTCCGGGCGGTGGCGCAGAACGAGGATTCGAGCCTGCTGGTCGGCCTCAACGTCACCGCGCTCTACGGCCTGGCCTTCGCCATATCCGCCGCGCTGGCCGGCCTCGCCGGCATCTTCATGGGCGGCTACCGCTTCATGTCGCCGACCATGGGCGGCGATCCCCTGCTCAAGGCGCTGATCGTGGTGGTGTTCGGCGGCCTCTCCTCGATCTCCGGCCCGATCCTCGCGGCCTATCTCATCGGCTTCTTCGAGGCGGCGTGCAGCTATTGGTTCGGCCTCTACTGGACGCCGGCGCTACTGTTCGCCGTGCTGATCCTGACGCTCATGGTCCGTCCGGAGGGCCTGTTCTCCGGCAGCTCGCGAGGCCTGGCCTGATGTCGCCCGCGCCCGGCCGCACCCCCTGGCCGCAGGAGGCCATGGGCCTCGTCGTCGGCTTCGCCCTGCTGGCGCTGCTGCCGCTCGCCCTGGGCGACGCCTATTCGCGCCACGTCCTGATCATGGCCTTCATCTACGGCGTGGTCGCCTCGAACTGGGACCTCAGTCTCGGCTATGGCGGCGTGTTCAACTTCGGCCATCTCGCCCTCTTCGGCATCGGCGTCTATGCCTACGGCCTCCTCACCAAGCTCGCCGGCCTCGACCCCTGGCTGGCGCTCGTCGCCTCCGGCTTCGCCGCCGTGCTGGCCGCGGCCGTGGTGACGATCCCGATCCTTCGGCTCAAGGGCATCTACATCATCCTCGTCACCTTCGGCTTCGCGCAGCTGGTGATGCAGGTGATCCTCAGCCAGTCCGAGCTCACCGGCGGCACCCAGGGCATGGTACGCATCCCCTCGCTCACCATCGGCGAGCACAACATGATCCGCGACGGCAAGCTCGCCTATTTCTACATTGCGCTTGGCCTGCTCGCGGCCAGCACGGTGTTCCTGCGCGTCCTGGTGCGCTCGCGCCTCGGCGCCAGCATCGTCGCCCTGCGCGACAACGAGGAATATGCGGTGAGCCGCGGCATCTCGCTGGCCCGCCAGCGCCTGATCACGCTGGCCGCCAGCGCCTTCTTCACCGGCGTCGCCGGCGCCTTCTACGCCGCCTACCAGCGCAACGCCTCGGTCGACGTGTTCGGCATGAGCCTCGGCACCATTATCCTGTCCATGGTGCTGCTCGGCGGCACCAGCACCATCTACGGCGCCATCCTCGCCTCCTTCGTCCTGACGGTCTTCTCCGAGGTCATGGCCGATTTCGGCCCCTGGCGCCCGATGATCACCGCGCTCGTGATCATCGTGGTGATGCTGGTCTACCCCACCGGCCTCGCCGGCCTGCTGCGCGCGGGCTGGGGGGCGGCGATGCGGCAGGTCTCCACCCGGCCGCGGGGCTGACGAACGGGCATCGTCGCCGGATATGACGGGCCTACGTCGTCGTGCTGCGATGCATCGGACGTCAGGCGGCTCCCGATGCGGCTTCCATCAGGGGCCGTTCGATCGCGCCGGTCATCCCGACCTCGAACAGCCTGTCGGCGACGGCATTCCTGACCTCCTCGTCATGGAAGATGCCGACAATCGCCGCGCCGCGTGCCTTGGCCTCGTGGATGAGGGCGACAACGGTCTTGCGATTGATCGCGTCGAGCGACGCGGTGGGCTCGTCGAGAAGGAGGATGGGGTAGTCGACCACGAAGCCGCGGGCGATGTTGACGCGCTGCTGCTCGCCGCCGGAGAAGGTGGCGGGCGCCAGCGACCAGAGCCGCTCGGGGATGGCGAGGCGGGCGAGGCGCGCTTTCGCCCGCGCGTGGGCTTCTGCGGCCGGAACGCCGAGGGCGATCGCCGGCTCGGCGACGACGTCGAGGGTCGTGACCCGCGGGATGATGCGCAGGAACTGGCTGACATGGCCGATGGTGCGGCGGCGTATCTCGATCACCGTCCAGGGCTCGGCGCTGGCGAGATCGACGGATGCGCCGTCGTGCTGCACGACGACCTGGCCGGCGTCGGGCTTGCAGTTGGCGTAGAGCGAGCGCAGCAACGTCGACTTGCCGGCGCCGGAGGGCCCGTGCAGGCAGACGCATTCGCCAGCCCGGATATCCAGCGCGACATTCTGGAGGACGCGGATCTCGGCGCCGCCTTGGGTGTGGAGCGTGAAGGTCTTGGAAAGGCCGCTGACGCGGAGAACGACGGTCATGACGGCATCTCAGGCCTGCAGCACCGAGGAGACGAGGAGCTGGGTGTAGGGATGGTGCGGGTCGTCGAGCACCTGGTCGGTCAACCCTTCCTCGATCACCAGGCCGCGCTGCATCACCATCAGCCGGTCGGCCAGGAGACGCGCGACCGCGAGATCGTGGGTGACGATGATCGCGGCTATGCCGGACTGCCGGACGAGACCGCGCAACAGATCGAGCAGGCGGGCCTGCACCGAGACGTCGAGTCCGCCGGTCGGCTCGTCCATGAACAGGATGCGTGGCCCGGAGATCAGATTGCGCGCGATCTGCAAGCGCTGCAGCATGCCTCCCGAAAACTCCGCAGGCAGATCATCGAGCCGGCCCTCGGGAATCTCGACACGGCAAAGCCACTCGGTGGCCCGTTCACGAATGTCGAAATAGCATCGATTGCCGTCGACGATGATTCTCTCCGCGATATTGCCGCCTGCGGTGACCGACATGCGCAGTCCATCGCGAGGATTTTGATGGATATAGCCGATCTCCGACTGGTGGAGTTGCGCGATCCGATCATCGGCACCCGGGGCCATATCGATCGGGCCGAACTTCTCGGATCGATAGACGATGCTCCCCCGGTCCACCTCCTTGCGGCCCGCCAGGCATGACAGCAGCGTGGACTTGCCGCTGCCGGACTCTCCGACAATGCCGAGGATCTCGCCGGATCGAACCTCGAGAGAGACGTTCCTGCAGCCATGACCACCGCGATAGACTTTGGTGACGTGCCGGGCGCGCAACAGGCTCGGATGGACTGCCGAAGGGATCATGTCAGGTGGCCTTCGCCGCGGCCGCATCGCGGCGCTGCTCGCAATAGTCGGTGTCGGAGCAGGCATAGGCGGTGCCGTCGGCGGCGAAGACTTCATCGAGATAGGAATCGGTCGCGCCGCATCGAAGGCAGGTCCGCCCCGTCACCCCTCTGTGGAAAGGGCGGTCGTCGAATGCCAGGCTCGCCACATCCGTGTAAGGCGGAATGGCGTAGATCTTGCCGTCCGTGCCGGCGCCGAACAGGATCAGCCCGGCGCTGCGGTTCAGCTTCGGATTGTCGAATCTCGGTATGGGCGAGGGCGACACCACATAGTGGCCGTTCACTCGAACGGGGTGAGCGAAGGCGGTATTCTCCGTTCCGTACCGTGTCACATCCTCATAGAGCTTCAGGAACATCAGGCCGTATTCGCGATTGCCGTGGAGCCGGCGGCGCTCCAGTTCGGAACGGACGAGCGTTCTCAACGGATCCGGCAGCGGCACCTGCAGGATCAGGACCTGGCCGTTGTGCAGCGGCGTTTCCGGAATGCGGTGCCGGGACTGGATGAGCGTTGCTTCCGACGCCTTCTTCGTCACCCGCAGACCCGCGGAGGACTGAAAGAAGCGCCGGATGGAGGAGGCGTTCGTCGCCTCGTCCGTGCCCTGGTCGATGACCTTCAGCACGTCGCGCGAACCTGCGATCGATGCGGTCAGCCGGATCCCGCCCGTCCCCCAGCCGCTGGGAAGCGGCAGGTCGCCGCCCTCGTGCGGGATGAAATGGCCGGGGATGGCTATCGCCTTCAGGATGGTCCGGCGAACCGCCCGCTTTTCATTCTCATGGACGAAGCTCGGGGTGCCGGCGGGGCCGCGATCCCCGAGAATGCCGTCCGAGGCGCGCGTCGTCATCGGTTGCTCCCGTCTCGCATCGCCTTCAGGGTCTGAATCTGCGCCTGGAAGTCGACATAGTGGGGGAGCTTCAGGTGCTGCACCTGGCCGGCGCCGATGACAGGGTCGGCATGGCGAAGCACGAAGGCGGCGTCCTGTCCCACGGAAGACGGCGGCTCGCCAAACTCGTCCCAGCGCAGCCATCGTTCCGCCAGCGCCATCGTGATGGCTTTCCGCTCGGATTGGCCGAAGCACAAGCCATAGCCGAGGGTAAATCCGGGGTCGTGGCGGCCTGCTCCGTCGATGGTTTCATGAATCGTCTGGCATTCGGTCACGAGAATATCGGCCAGGTCCACCGCCAGGCCGAGGTCTTCGATGCGAAGCGCCACGCCGACCTCGCCGACGCGAAGGTCTGCGACCAGCGGGTGGTTGGTGCCCATGTCCTGCATTGCGGCATTGGCCACGCTTGTCAGGGTGCCCTCGTCCGCAAGGGCCAGCGATGCCAGGCGTGACGCGCGCTCGGCTTGGCACGCGGCAGCCGGCTCATGCGAGGAGGGAGCGATCAGCAGCGGCTGAAGCTCCTCC
Source organism: Labrys wisconsinensis (assembly GCF_030814995.1). GTDB lineage: Bacteria > Pseudomonadota > Alphaproteobacteria > Rhizobiales > Labraceae > Labrys > Labrys wisconsinensis. The sequence continues at coordinate 228,583 of NZ_JAUSVX010000015.1, forward strand.
GAGGCGAACGCCGAGCCGAGCACGGGGTCGCGAGCCGGTGGGGCGACGTCCAGCAGGTCTCCATCGTCGAGATCGACGGCTGTTCCGGTTCCGAGCAGACGGTGCGTATAGTCATACGTCGCGCCCAGAAACTGGCCGCCGGCAATATCCTTGTGCGTGGTCGCGATCCTGCGGCGTATGGCGATCCGATCCGTGTCGAAGGGTTCGGCGATCCCGAAACAGGGAAGCGTCGACTTGAACGCCCTCAGCAGGGTCGTCGCTTCGGCGAGATCGCCCTGCGCCTGGTGGATCGCCCGTGCGGCCATCGTCCGATCGAGATACCCGGCCTCCGACGTGACGCGATCGATGGCGCGACCGAGCTGCTGCAGAATTTGATCCGGCTCGATCTTGGCGACGTCGGCATCGCCGCGCTTCTGCCTCTCCAGCAACGCCAGCGACGCGCGTATGGCGCGCTCGCCGCCTATGACGGTGTTCTGCACAGCGTGAGCCTCGTGGTTCTGGGGAGGCCGACAAGAGTTTCCCCGATGCAGAGAATCAGCTCGATGCCTAGTGGGAAGTCGGCATTCAGAAGCTGAGCGGCATCGATCAGCGAACGAGAGGCGCTGCTCAGTGAGAGCACCACCGCATTCTCGATCCCCGGCCCCTTGGCGACATAGTCCAACGGCTCGCCGCCGTTCGTCAGCGCGACGATTGCGGTCGCTGATGTTTCCGGCTCGGACCGGGTTCCGCGGGACAGCCGCTGCAGGACATCCGCGCTGTCCGACCCGCAGCCGAGTATGACGAACGCAGCCTCCTCAGGCTCCTCGGCGAGCGTCACCTCGGCGTGATGACGAAGAAAGTCGATCGACTCCTGATCAATCAGGCGTCGATCGACCCAGGCCGGCGTGGTCTCATCCAGCAGGGTCAGGCCGACAGCCGCGACAACCGGATCGAGCGTCGGCGGCATGTCGCAGGCGACCGTGAGCGGCACAGGCTGAGCCGGCCGCGACATGGCATCCATCAAGGCGCGAAATGTCACCTGGGAATCGCGCGGCGGATCGGCGAATCCGAGGAACGCGCTCGACGGACTTGCAAGGTCAAAGGTCATTCTGCGCCTTCATCGTGAACTCGACCGCTGTCGCCGCCGTCAATCGCCTGGCTTCCGCAGCCCGTCCCTGCCGGGCGGCCTCGAGGCGCTCGATCGCCGGCACGATGATCGGGCACAGGTCCGTTTGCAGCAGCGCGTCGAGCAGCGCGGCGAGCCCGGCATGCTCCATGCTGTGCCCCGGGACGTAAGCCATGCCGATCTCCCCGGTTTCGAGCTTCAGGGAGGCTTTGGTCACGGGCAGAAGGCCCGCATCGAAAGCATGGCCATGGCGATCCAGCCGGCCACGCAACCGGATGACGCCCGCCTGCGGCTGCACCAGCCATGAGAACGCCGGGTCGACATTCAGGTCGTCCCACTCGGCGCGCAACGCCGACGGCTCGCATTTCGCCAGCACACCGAGCCACCAGCGACGCCCGTCGGGTCGCGTCACCCGGCACATGCCGGGTCTCCCCCGCGGTCGACGTCGACGAACAAGGGCTGATGGTCCGATCCGACGGCCTCGTGCGAGACCCAGGCTTTGCGCAGCGCCGGCCGCAGATCCGGCGTGACAAGGCAATAGTCGACCCGTTCCGGCGCGTGGCCGAGAAGAGTGGCGCCGGTGGCCAGCCGGTTCTCGCGCGAGGTGCCCGCGTTGCAACGCACCCAGGCGTCGAGGAAACCGTCGCGGCGGGTGAGGTTGCCGTAACGTCGGGTGTAGTCGCCGACCAATATCTCGTAAGCGCTGGAATCATCGTCGAAATTGAGGTCTCCCATGACGATGGCGGTGACGGGCATGGGGGGCAGCGCCGGTTCCGATGTCCAGCTGGGATCCGAATGCGCTCCCGCAAGAACCGGGCCGCGCCCCGGCGCCGATTGATGATGACGCAGCAGCCACTCCGCCTGCAGTTGCGACTGCGCGGGCGACGTGCTGCAGAAGTGCGTCGAGTAGATCCTGATGGGGCCGAGCGGCGTATCGACCAGCGCCTCGAGCGCGCCCTTCTGCTGATCGAGATGATCGAGCGATCCGTATTTCGGCAGCAGATAGTTCCGGATCGACAGGATCGGATAGCGAGAGGCGATCACATTGCCATGCTGCCGGCGGCGGCCATGGCTGCCGGTCGACAGCGTGTCGATATTCGGACCCCAGGCTATAGTATAGTCCGGAAACTCGTGCCGGATTGCATCGATCTGGTCATCGAAGTTCGTCCGCGCCCAACCGATCTCGACTTCCTGCAGGGCAATGACGTCGGCATGCGCGACCTCCGACAGTGCTCTTTGCAGGTCGTAGCGATCGTCTCGGCCGATGCCGTAGTGAATATTATACGTCGCAAGAAGCATGATTCACCCCGCATGTCCGGTCGGCGGGGCGAGATCGCGGTGCCGAACGCCCGGCGATGCGCGCACCAGCGTCGTCGCGGATGCCGATCGTGGGGGCCATCCGATGTCGTGTTCCGGCGGCATCACGGCATCAGGGCCATCTGCGCGCGCTTTCGGAGCTATCCCGTCACGATCGCTGCGGTGAAGCTCCACAATGTCCGCGTGCCGGACGGCACCAGTGGCGCGTGGTGCCCCAAGTAATGACTCATGCCAACGCACGAAACCATGGCGACTGTACGTTGATGTGAGCATGGTTGACTTGTTTCGCGGTCATGTGAATATTTACGAAACTGACCTTCTCTCCTCTCTGTAACAATTCCGTGACAGATGGGGTGGAGTATCGTCGACGAGGTGAGGGGTTGTCTGTTGGCCTCCTCCTTTCCCTCCAGCCACAGCAAGCGAGATGTGCCCATGGTCTATTTCGACCCGTGCGATGAGGCGGCACCGAGCGGACGGCGCCCTCGGTGGAAGGAGATCCAGCTCGAGATGGAAGGGTGGATCGAGGACGGGCGCTTCGAGCCCGGTGCCAGACTGCCGACGGAGGAGGAGCTGGCCCAAGAGTTTTCAGTCCACCGGCATACTGTCAGGCGGGCGTTGGCGGAGCTCCGGCTGAAGGATCTCGTCAGGGCCGAGCAGGGCCGTGGTATATTCGTGACGGAGGCGAATATATCGTACAGAATTGGCCGGCAGACGCGGTTGTCGCACACGGCGAGGATGCAGGGGCGCTCGCTTCAATACCGCCTGGTTTCTGTCGATCCCGTCAACGCCATTCGCTACGGCGCCCCACTCGGCTTGCCGAAAGGCCATCCGCTCATCCGGATCGTCATGATGCGCGTCCTCGACGGCCGGGAAATCGGAATCATGCGGAGCTACTATCCGCTGCCCCGGTTCGAAGGCATTCCGCAATGGATCGCATCGACGGGGTCGGTCGGCATGGCGATGGCCCATTACGGCGTCGATCAGATCAATCGCAAAAAGCTGCAGATCAAAGCGGTCGCCCCCAACGTGCATGAGACGAAGCTCATGAAGTTCGATAGATCAATGCCCATGCTGGAGCTCACGCATCTGGCTACCGATGCCCAGCACGTTCCGATCGAGTTTTCGATATCCAGGTATGACGGCCGATATTTCGACATCATCATGGATTTCTGACAAGCGGCCGTCATGGTGTCATTTGACGGCGCCGCCTGTGAGGCCTTCGACGAACCATCGCTGCGCGGCGAGGAAGGCGACGACGAGCGGCAGGACGACGAGGGTGGATGCGG